>JALUFI010000161.1 GCA_027043685.1 Pyrodictiaceae archaeon | reverse complement strand
TCGCCATACAGGGCCCGAGGAGCGTCGAGCTCATGAAGCTGCTAGGCGCGCCGAGCGAGGTCCTCGAGCTGAGGCTCCTGCGCTTCAAGAGGAACGTGCGCCTGGAGGCCGCGGGGGCCACGGCGCTCATAGTCTCGAGGAGCGGGTGGACCGGGGAGGACGGGTTCGAGGTGATAGCGGAGGCGGGCGAGGGCGAGAAGATCCTCCGGAAGGCGGCTGAGCTGCTCCCGGGTCTCGGGGGGAGGCTCTGTGGCCTCGGCGCCCGGGACACGCTGCGGATGGAGGTGGGCTTCGTACTCTACGGCCACGAGATAGACGAGGAGACGACGCCGGTTGACGCGAGGTATTGGTGGGTGTTCCAGCCCGGGCCGAAGGAGGACTGCGTTGGCTGCCAGGCCCTCCGTGAGGCCCTGAGGCGCGGCGCCCGGAGGGTGAGGGTTGGCCTGAAGCTTGGCAAGAAGGCCCGCGTGGTGCCGAGGCAGGGCGACAAGGTGTACATCGGCGACGTGGAGGTCGGCGTGGTGACCAGCGGCGCCTACAGCCCGGTGCTGGGGAGGAGCATCGCGCAGGCCTACCTCGACCCGCCGCACGCCCTCATGGGGCTGAGCGTGGAGGTCGAGAGGAGGGGGAGGCGGTACAAGGCGAAGGTGGTTGACTTCCCGCTGGTGCAGCCCAGCAGCAGGCCGCCCGCCTAGCCCCTGTCCAGGCTCCAGAGCTTGTCGCGGAGTTCCACCACGCGGCCGAACACTATTACCGCGGGGGGCTTGACCCCTGCCTCCCGCGCCTTCTCGACTATGTCCGATAGCCTGCCGGTTACGACGCGCTGGCTGGGCAGGGTCGCGTTCTCCACCACCGCCACGGGTAGGTCTGGGTCTATGCCCTCCTCCAGCATCTCCCTAACGATGTTCTCCAGGTTGCCGACGCCCATGACTACCACGAGTGTGTCCACTGCTTTCATCAGCTTGCCGTAGTAGACGTGGCGCCTCTCCTTGCCTGGCGCCTCCCTGCCGGTCGCGGCCGCGAAGCTGGAGGCCACGCCGCGGCTCGTGACGGGTATGCCTGCGTAGGCGGGCCCGGCTATCACGCTGGTTATGCCTGGCACGACCTCGCAGCTGACGCCGTGGCTGCGGAGGTACATGCACTCCTCCTCGCCGCGGCCGAAGACGTAGGGGTCGCCTCCGTGGAGCCTCGCGACAGTCTTACCCTCCAAGGCCTTCTCGAGGAGGAGCCTGTTTATCTCGTCCTGCGTCAAGGCGTGGTGGCCGGGCCTCTTACCCGCGTAGATCAGCTCCGCGTCGCTCCTAGCATGGCCCAGCACTTCGCGCGGTATGAGCCTGTCATAGACTATGACGTCGGCCTCCTGGATGACGCGGAGCGCCTTCACCGTTATCAGCTCGGGGTCTCCTGGCCCAGTCCCAACGATGTAGACCTTCCCCGGCACCGTCTCCACCTTCACAAGGGGCTCCATTGATGAGGTGGGCCTGCATGTAGGGGCCTAATTTTTACCCTAGGCGGGGCGCCGCGGCGTCACCGGCACGGATGCCCGTTCACGGGGTGCGCTCCTGCCTTGAGCGCCGTCCACAAGACGGCTATTGAGCTTGTGCAGGCCGCTGCAGACGACCTCGAGGCCGCGTTGAGGCTCGACGCCTCCAGGTTCGGTGAGCAGAGGGCGTTGCTGACGCGGCGGGGAGTGGGGAGGCTCGCCGCCGCGCTTCTCCTCGGTCTCGGCGTCGCTACTCCGGACGAGATTGAGTGGCTGCAGGACCTGCTCCACGAGCACCCGGCGAGGTTCTATGAGGGCATTGTCCGGCCTAGGCTCAGCGCAAGGATATTCAGCCTCATGACTGCAATGATTACGCGCGCTTCCGAGGAGTTCTGGGTAGAGATGAGGATAAGCACTGAGCAGCTCTGCAGCCTCATAAGGGGGGTACTGGGCGAGGCTTTCAAGGCGAAACAGGTAAGCGAGGACTTCGCACTATTCATGGTTGATGCCTCTGACATAGTCACGCTGCTCGACAGCTTCCTCATAGGTATCCGCGGCGCAGCAGCTGTGGAGAAGACCCATCGCTTCATACTGGAGCTTGCGAGGACATGCATACTCGCGGACATGCTGGTGAATGTGACTGCCGCTTACCAGGCGCTGGGCGGCGGCAGCTTCAACCTAATCAGGGAGCCCAGCAGCATAGAGGAGGCCGAGGACGTGCTCAAGGCGATAACCGGCCACAGCATACTCGCATGCGCGCTGGACGTGCTCAACGGCTGCAGAGGGGGCTGCAGGTGCCGCCGCGCCTCGACCACGTGCACCGAGTTCTGCAAGATATACGTCTGCACCGATACCTCGACGCAGAAAGACACTGGCATGGCGCAGGGAGGCGGAGGGCAGAGACAGGGAGGGTGAGGAGGCGGCTGCTCCGCGGCAGCGGCGCTGCTAGATGCTTATGCCCTGTTTCTCCGCCTTCGCCCTCAGCTCTAGTGCCGCATCAACTCCTACCTGGGTGGGACGCTCGGGGTCGCCGCGGGCCTCCACCCAGACTGCCTTGCTTCCGTCGGGCTCCGCCACGGCTGCGCGGATAACCAGGTCACCGTTCTCTATCGCCGTGTAGGCCCCGAGGGGGGTGTGGCAGCCTCCCCCAGCGTATGCCAGGAATGCTCTCTCGGCGAGCGCGAGGGTGTAGGTCTCCCTGTGGCTCGCCGCGCGGAGGGCGGGGAGTATGTCGCTGCGGCTGTAGAGGGTGTAGATGCCGACTATACCCTGGCCTGGGGCCGGGGGCACCACGTCGGGCGGTATACGCCAGTACTCTATGCCTAGCCCGAGCCTCTTGACGCCGGCCTCGGCGAGGACTATGGCGTCATACATCCCGGACTCTAGCTTCCGGAGCCTCGTGTCCACGTTGCCGCGGAGGGGCTTGAAGACCAGGTCGCTTCTGGCGCGGCGGAGGAAGGCGACGCGCCGCGCGCTGCTCGTGCCCACGACTGCGCCGCGGGGCAGCTCCCAGAGCGTCTTCGCGCCGCCCCTGGCGACGAGTATGTCCCACTGGGGGGCCCTGGGCGGGGTCGCGGCGAGGACCAGGCCGGGGCTGACCTCGCTCGGCACATCCTTCAGGCTGTGGACCGCTACGTCCGCCTTGCCCTCCAGTACCGCCAGGTTAACCTCTTTCTCGAACAAGCCCTTCCCACCTATCATTGTGAAGGGCTTGTCCTGGTGCACGTCTCCCCGCGTCCTTACTATGACTAGCTCGTACTCCAGGGGCTCGGGGAGCCGGGAGGCGATGTACTGGAGAGCCTCCCGTGTCTGGGCCAGGCTGAGCTTGCTGCCCCTGGTCGCTACCCTGAGCCTCATCGCTGCTCTAGCCCCTCAGCGCGCGGAATGCCTCTCTTATGGCCTCAAGGGTCTTCTCTACTGCCTCGCCGCTGTGGGCGCCGCTGGTGAATATTGCCTCCATCTGGCTCGGCGCTATGAAGACACCGCGGCGGAGCAGCTCCTCGTGAAGCCTCTGGTAGAGCTTCCTGTCGCTCCGGGCCGCGTCCTCGGGGCTCCGGACGGGCCCCTTGGTGAAGAATATCTGGAGCATGCTCTCCACTCTGTTTATCGTGTAGTCTAGGCCGGCGCTCCTCGCCGCCTCGTCCAGGGCCTCCGTGACCGCCTTGGCGGCTTCGTTGGCGACACGGTAGGGCTCACCGGTCTCCAGCACCTCTATGGTCGCGTAGCCAGCCGCCATGACTACTGGGTGGGCGTTGAAGGTGCCTGCCTGGAACACTTTGCCGGATGGAGTGAAGTTCTCCATTATCTTGCGTGGCCCCGCTATAGCGCCGACGGGGAACCCACCGCCTATTATCTTGCCTAGGGTGGTTATGTCGCCCTCCACGCCGTAGTAGCCCTGGGCGCCGCGCAGCCCCAGCCTGAACCCGGTGATGACCTCATCCATTATGAGGAGAGCCCCGTAGGTGTCTGCGAACTCGCGGAGCCCCTTGAGAAACCCTGGCTCCGGCGGTATGACGCCCGCGTTGCCGGCCACCGGCTCCACTATGATTGCCGCCACCTCGTCGCCGTGCTGCCTCATGAGCTTCTCAACGCTCTCCAGGTCGTTGTACCTAGCTACGAGGGTGAGCCTCGCCACCTCCTCCGGTACCCCGGCGCTGCTCGGCACACCGTACTCCGCGGCTGCGCTCCCAGCGGCGACGAGCACCGCGTCGTGGGCGCCGTGGTAGCAGCCGTTGAACTTGATTATCATCTTCCTCCCCGTGTAGCCCCTCGCGAGCCTTATCGCAGCCATGGTCGCCTCGGTGCCGCTGTTCACGAAGCGTATCATTCCCCCGGGGTGGAAGTACTTGAGTATCTTCTCGGCTAGCCGTATCTCGCCCTCGGCCGGCGTGCCGTAGAGCCAGTCCTTCTCGAGCTGCTCCCGGACGGCCTCCTCGACACGGGGGTGCCGGTGCCCCAGGATGAGGGGGCCGTAGCCAAGCACGTAGTCGACCAGTTTCTCGCCGTCAACGGTATAGAGGTAGGGACCCTCAGCCCTCTCAACGTAGAACGGGTAGGGCTTCACAGCTGCGCGGACAGGGCTGTTGACGCCGCCGGGGAAGAGGCTCTGAGCCTTCTCCCATAGCTCGCGGCTACGCGGCCCAGGCACGACGCATACCCGTGTAGGGGAACCAGCGCCACGGGCTTCTGCCTTGAAAAACTGTGCCGAAAGACCACAGCCCGGCCCGTCGCCGCCCCGGGGGCCTGGTCACACCCCGCCCCGCGGCAGGGAGTCGCCCCCGGGGCCGCTGGGCTGACAAGCGCTGGGGCGGGGTCTCGCCCCGTGACCCACCGCTCATCCGCCGCCGGGCTACTTCTCCTTCTTCTTCTTGGCGCCGCCTCCGCCGCCCTTCGGCTTGGGCTCAATGAACTGCTTGAAGTACCAGCCGTGGGCCCTCTTTATGTGCTCGAGGAGCGCCTTCCTACGGTACATTCCGCGGCCGCAGACCGGGCACGGCCTGGCGCCAGCCAAACCGCGTCACCACCCAGGCACCGGGCGTACTACCCCATGGAGCCCCGGGGGCTCCCCCGGCGCGGCGCCTTTAAGGGGTTTCTTGGCGGGAGGCGGCTGCTGCGAGAGCCCTCCTCGTCTTCTCCAACACGTTGGGCGGCGTAGCGGCTGCGAATGGTGCCGCGTAGCGGTACTTGGAGGCCTCCGCGACGGCTGCGGGGTCGCCTCCCGCCTCTATGTAGCCCTGGGCTAGGAGGGCTGCCCTCTGGGGAGCCGCGGCCACGGTGTAGACTATGCTGTAGTACGCTGCGACGGCTATGTCCCATGCCTTGTCCACTATGCTCTTGGCCTCTCTTGCCTGCTCGAGGTCGACTAGGTATATCGCGTCGCCGGCTAGGAGCGCGTTGGATGGGTTTGTGTCCCAGAGGGCTATGCCGTCGCCGTGGAGCCTTGCGAGGAGGGCGCCGTAGTCCCGGTAGGCGGGGCTCGCGGGCTCCTCCTGTATAAGCGTCGACAACGGCTTCCCCTCTATGTATGTGTATGCGGCCTTCATCCTCCGGGGGTCTACGAGTATAGGGTCGGGGACCATGTAGCCCTTGGAGGCTAGGACCCTGTTGTAGTGGTACTCGGCGCCGAGCCTCTGCTTCGGGGCTATCCTCGGCTTCGGCAGGGGCAGCGAGAGTATGGCGGCGAAGAGCCACTTCCCCATGGTAGGGTCGCGGTAGTGCTTGACCACTGCTGGGCGGAAGCCCTGCCCCGTCTCCACGACCCTGGCGCTCCGGATGAGCCCGCTCCGGCGGAGCCTCAGGAGCCTGGCCACGTTGGTCAAAGCGTAGAGCTGTTCCTCGAAGCCCACAAGCTTGGTCGCTACACGGGCGGAGTCGAGCCGGACGTAGAGCAAGGGGTCGCGGAGGGGCGGGAGGAGCCTGGTGGAGAAGCCCTCGAGGAGGAGGCCTGCGGGGATGCTGCGGAGCAGGTCCAGGCCAGCGGCCTCGAGGGCGATGCGGGCCGCCGCCCGGGGCGAGGCGTCTAGGAGGCCACGGGGCTCCCGCATAGGGGCCTCCTGGAGGCGGAGCCAGCACCTGCTGCTACGGGTGTAGGTCTCCGCGAGGCGGTGCAGGTGCCGCACCCCGCGGCGCAGTGTCTCGTTGTAGACCGGGCGCAGCCAGACGTAGAGCCTTGCCAGCCTCGACATGCGGGCGACTAGTAGCCCTATGCCCGCGGCGTAGGCGTGGCCGTGGAGCAGCGGGCCCAGGAGGCGGCGGAGCCTCCAGTTCTCCTCTTCCGCCACCCGCTCCGCGTAGGCCTCCGCGTGCTCCCAGTAGAGCCTCGCATCACCCTCCACGCGCTCCGGGGAAGCGAGGAGCAGCGAGGCATACAGCTCCCCCAGAACCGAGGACTCCACATCACCCTCCACGAGCTCCCTCGGCACAACCATGCAGACACCGCCCTGGAGAGGCACCGCGCTGGCCGAGCCCCCGGAGCCGAAGACGAGGCGCCCCCCCTCCGGGAGCCGGATAGATGCAAGGTACTCCGCGTCCCGGCACCCGCCACCAGTGCCGCTGAGCAGCGGACTCCACACCCCCACGTAGCTGCTAGCCAAGCCCTCCGGGAGAGGATGAGGGCTACACGAGGCCGCCGCTATAAGGTGGAGGAACGCCGTGGACGGCCGCCGGGAGCCGCCCCGGGGTGGCTGGCTTGGCGCCGCCGCTGCTCTACCGCGACGCGTTGTTCTACATGCATGAGCCCCCGGACCACCACGTGGAGGGGCCGTGGAGGCTGGAGACCGCGTACCGGGCGCTGGCCGAGTCGGGGGCCCTGCCGGGCTTCGAGGAGAGGCCAGCGCCGCCGAGGCAGAGGGTTGAGAAGGAGCTCCTGCTTGTCCACGACGAGTCCTATGTGAGGCTCGTGGAGAAGCTCTCGAGGAGGGGAGGCGGCTACCTCGACGCCGATACATACGTCAACACATACACCTACGACGCGGGCCTAGCCGTCGCCGCCTCGGTGCTGGACGCGGTGCGCGAGGCAGTGGAGGCTGGGAGGAGCAGCCTCGTATTGGCGAGGCCGCCGGGCCACCACGCGGGCCGCTACGGGGCAGCAATGGGCGCACCCACGCTCGGCTTCTGCATATTCAACGCAACAGCGCTCGCGGCCATCCGTGCAGCGGACCTGGGGCTCCGCGTCCTCGTACTCGACTTCGACCTCCACCACGGCAACGGCACACAGGAGATACTCTACACCGAGCCGAGGGTCGTGCACCTGGATCTCCACCAGGACCCCTCCACGATATACCCCGGGACGGGCTGGCCCTGGCAGAGCGGCGAGGGCGAAGCCGAGGGAACCAAGCTCAACGCAGTCCTACCACCCTACAGCGGGGACGACGTCTTCACATACATGCTCGACGAGGCGCTGGAGCTAGCCCTCCAGGCGCTGGGAGGCACACCCGACATAATCCTGGTCGACGCAGGGTTCGACGGCTACCGGGGAGACGGCCTAGGCCTCCTAGACCTGACAACCCACGCCTACCAGGCAGTAGCCCACCGGCTCCGGAGACTAGGAGCCCCGGTAGTCACTGTGCTAGAGGGAGGCTACAGCGAGGGCCTCCGCCGCGGGCTCCCCGCCTACATAGCGGCGCTCCACGGCCTCGGGGCCCCGAGAACAGACGAGGAACCCACGGAGAGCCCGAGGAGCGTGTGGAGGGAGGCCGAGGAGAACCTCCGCCGCCTCAAAAACGCCGTGAAGGCTACTCCTTGAAGAACTCGTGTATAATGCCGAGCCCTGCCAGCGTCAGCACCAGGTCCAGCACATCCCTCGCAGATATCATGCCGACCGGCTTCCCATCCCTATCCACGACGGGTATGTGGCGGACACCCGCATCCCTCATCTTCTTCATGACCTCGACTATCTCCTCGTCCGGCCTAACCGTTATCGGGTCCTCAGTCATTATCTCCCAGGCCTGCCTGTTCTCCGGGTGCCAGCCCTCCGAGCACGCATAGACAAGGTCATGCTCAGTCACGATGCCGCGAAGCTTCCCAGTCTCCTCGTCGACTATGAGCACGCTGCCGACCTTGTTCTTCCTCATAAGCATCGCTATGTCCTTTATACTCGTGTTAGGAGTAGCCGTAATCGGCGGCGCTGTCATAATGTCCTCGGCGCGGAGAGGAACCTTACGCCTACGAAGCAGGAGAACCATCAGCTGTACCCCTCCTTTGCCACTTCATGTTTCTCAGGCACAGTGAGCCGTAAAAACAGGACCGCTGCCCACAGCACCGACAATTATGTCATTCAATACATCTAGATGCATCAAAAATATAGAGCAGTAGGTCTCCATTGCTTGGAGCGACAATACTTAACTATTAAGGAGCGGGTAAAGGGTACACGACGCCGCCGTCATGGTTGAGGCGTCATGGTTGAGGCGGGCAGGAACTATATTCTCGCTCTTCTTTTTCGCAGCTATCCTAGCATCCGCCCTAATCGTATTCGCAAGCCACACTAAGGTCTCAAACACTGCAGCGATCACGCCACCCCAGAAGACAAGGCTAAACATACCTAGACTAGCCGTCATCTATGCATCGCCTAGCGAGGCCAAGACGCTCCCGAGGATCAATGCATACAAGATACGCGCCAACGAGGTAGCCACAGCACCCTGGAAGCTCAAAGGTTACCGGATCGCCGTGGTAACCAAGGGCGCAGCCCAGCTGCTCTCCAAGCATCCCAACGTCATAGCGGCACTGCTACGTGAAGGCGTAGCCCTCCTCGTGGAGGGACCGAAGCCTCTCCAAACACTACTCGCAGGAATGAAACCCAGCCCCAACATACCATTGACTCTACTCCCACTAACAAGCAACAACAAGCCAGGACTCCCCGTAGAGGCAAGCGCAGCAGCACTGATACCCGCCGCCATCTACCCCAGCGGCAAGATAGCACCACGCTACATAGTATTCCACAACACAACCATAATGCAAGCACTAAACAAACTAATAGACGAGATGAAGGCCAAGAAGAACAACAGAGCAGCACTAATAGCACCAGCCTCGTATCCCTATGACGGAGCCCGTAGATGGTACTACGTCGGCGACTTCGAAGACAATGTGTATGTATATACACATGGCATCGCAGTTGCCTATTCAAAACGCTGGGTCGAAATCGACTACACACCGGACTACAACGGTGTCAACGATCCGCCGGGCCAGGGGCTCTGGAGAGTCATAGCACACCACGAAGAACATACATCAGATAACTGGCTCCCAGACCCCAGCAGGGTCATAGAATCTCACATACCAACCTATAACCCTATACTTGGATGGAGGGACGATCCAAACATACTTGCAATAAACGTAAGCTACTACATAGACCAGAACATAAACGCTGAGTGGCCCGACATGGGCTTCACAGGCCCGGTTTCCGAGAGCCTAACCCCTGCAATATCGTCGTCAAAAGCGATATCATTCTCCTATACGCTAACGATACCAGATAGCATCGTAGAGCAGCCGGGCGGCCAAACCGAGTATTCGAGCTACTTCAACCGAATACGCCTCTACTCGGTGTACTGGCTGTGGGGCTACCAGTCAATCATAGGGCACTCAACGGACGGCAGTATGGATGCCGTCGCTTATCCTACAGCACCGCTAGTAGCAACCGACACTAGGTGGCCACTGGCGAGGCCGGGGCTCTACGTAGGTGTGCGCTACCGTGACGTAGCAATCGCCTCAATACTAGTTCCTGGGCCGGGCGGCGATATGACTATCCCAGGAGTGGTTGCTACACGCGATGACACCTATAGGTTCTACGTAACAACAACCTCAATGGAGTACCAGGGCCATACATAATCAGCGTCAGCACACAATCAAAGAACAAAGCAGCCACGAAATTCTATTCTTAAATACTTTTTCATATCCTCGTTCGTTTTCTCCTAATCCTTCCGGTCTTCACAGTATGGGCATAAGCATTGGGACACGGGGTCTTCCCCTAAAAGGTAAGAGAGAGTAAGTGTCCCACTAATGCTACGGTAAAAATTGACGCAGTGTGAACGTAAATGGGGCTTAGTAGGGGGTGATGAAGTCCTCGGGCTTCGGCGGCTCGGGCGGCAGGCCCTTCCTCTCCCTTATCTTCCTCACCAGGTCCCATAGCATGTTGTCGGGTACTGGCGCCCAGCGGCTGAACTCGGTGCCCCAGAAGGCGCGGCCCTGGGTGGCGCTGCGGAGCTCGGCGGCTAGGTCGAAGCTCTCGGCTACGGGTATCTCCGCTATTATCCTCATCATGACGCCGTACTCCTGCATGTCGAGTATCTTGCCGCGCTTCCTGGAGATTACGGCTATCACGTTGCTCACGTACTCCTGCGGCACGCGGATGTCCAGCTTCTGTATGGGCTCCAGCAGTGTTGGCTTGGAGGTCAGCATGGCCGCGTAGATGGCGTTCCTCACTGCGGGGTAGATCTGGGCTGGGCCGCGGTGGGCTGGGTCCTCGTGTATCACTGCGTCGTGGAGTATGACCTTGAGGCCGCGGACGGGCTCCTTGGCGAGCGGGCCCTCCTTCATTGCCAGCCTGAAGCCCTGGATTATGGTGTCCTTGACCTCGCGTAGGTGCTGGACGCCGGTGGTCTTGTCTATGAAGACGTTTATATTCTCGTCGATTGCCCATATCCTCTTGGCCTCGTCGTAGTCCCAGCCGGCCTTCTCCTTGAGTATCTTGGCTCTCTCGTAGACGTCCTGGTCCTCGGTTATCTCGCCGCTCTGTATGAGCTTGATTGTCTCCTCGTCGAGTGGCTCGACGCTTATGTAGAGCTTGTTGTGCTTGTTGGGGCTCTTGCCCTCGAATATCTTGCTCTTCTCCCTAACGGTCTCACGGTACACTACTATCGGTGGGCTGGTCTTGACCTCTAGGCCGAAGGTCTCCTTGAGCCACCAGATGGCTATCTCTATGTGGAGTGGCCCCATGCCGCTGAGGAGGTACTCGCCGGTCTCCTGGTTTATCTTGACCTGTATCGTCGGGTCCTCTATGCTTAGCTTGTAGAGCGCGTCTATCAGCTTGGGCAGGTCCTTGGGGTTCTTGGGCTCAATTGCGACGGTTACTACGGGCTCGGAGACGTAGTGTAGCTTCTCGAAGGGCGGCACCTTGTCCTTGTACTCCACGGCTACCGCGGTCTCGCCTGCGCGGGCGTCCTCGAGGCCTAGGGCTGCGCCTATGTTGCCGGCAGGTATCTCGTCGAC
>JALUFI010000160.1 GCA_027043685.1 Pyrodictiaceae archaeon | reverse complement strand
CCGGTAGCCGTAATGGGCATGAGCTACAACGTCGTGGTAACACTATCCATGGCAGTCTACGAGATAAAGAGGAGGCTGGCCTCTAGAGAGGGAAGCCGCGGAACCGGTGAGGCTCAATAATCTTGTAGACCTCCTCCTTCAGCGACTTATCCGTCGCGAAGGCGCCGCGGACAGCAGCCACCACGGTTGGCGCGGGGGTCTTCACGCCCCTCATAGCCATGCATAGGTGCACAGCCTCAGTCACAACCATCACGTCGGGGCTCCCCGTAGCCTTAATCATCTCGTCGGCTATCTGCATGGTCATCCTCTCCTGTATCTGCAGCCTCCGCGTATACTTCCTCACAATCCTCACCACCTTGCTGAGCCCAATCACCTTCCCCCGCGGCAGGTAGGCTACGTGGGCCACGCCGAGGAAGGGGAGGAGGTGGTGCTCGCAGAGACTGTAGAACCTTATCCCACTCACCACCACCAGGTCGCTGGACTCCGTGAACCACGTGTACTCCCCGTTGAGCTCATAGCCCTCCAGCAGCTCCTCGAACATGTCAGCGACACGGCGGGGCGTGTCCCTAAGCCCCTCACGGTCCGGGTCCTCGCCGATAGCCTCCAGTATCATCCGGACAGCCTTCTCAATCTTAGCCTTGTCTATCGCCACTACTCCCATCCCATGGGGAGGCCGCGGCCTACGCGCCCCAGCCCTCTATACGTGCTTCCCCAGGCAACTACACTGTAACGACTGTCCAAGTAGGCCAGGCCAAGGCGCTATGATGCAAGGCTTTTAGCTAAGCAGTCCGGGGATTACTGCCTAACCGGCTGAGATTCATGAGCGTGCACGACCGCATAGGCCCAGGCAAGGATGCCCCGGAGATAGTAAACGTGTTCATAGAGATACCTATGGGCAGCAGCGTAAAGTACGAGTACGACGAGGAGGCCGGAGTTATACGTGTTGATAGGTTCCTCTACACCTCCATGGTCTACCCCTTCAACTACGGCTTCGTACCCGGCACCCTGGAGGAGGATGGTGACCCTGTGGACGTCCTCGTCCTAACCTCGCAGCCCCTCCTACCCGGCGTGGTCATAGAGGCAAGACCCATAGGCGTTCTACTCATGGAGGACGAGGAGGGCCCCGACAGCAAGATAATAGCGGTCCCCAAGGACAAGCTAGACCCATCCTTCAAGAACATAAGGAGCGTGAATGACCTACCGGAATCAGTGTGTGAGAAGATAAAGCACTTCTTCGAGCACTACAAGGAGCTCGAGCCAGGCAAGTGGACCAAGGTAACCGGGTGGCAGGGCCCAGAGGAGGCCAAGGAAAGGATAAGGAAGGCCATAGAGCGCTACAAGTCCTCCAAGAAGTAGCGCTCGCGTCAAAGCAACCAGCCGCAAACGCACCGTGCTCTTTTCAACCCAGCTATCCGGGCCTTGGTGTTGAGCCATGAATGAGCCAACACGTATCCGCGCTAGGGACGAATGAGTAGGCTATCATGTACTCCTGCAGGGTGTATCATGCCTTGAAGATTACCCCCTTATGCGTGGCATGCACGCTCATGAAACGCGCCTTAGAGCTTGAAAGCCTCTTCGGCCCCAAGGACCCTGCGGCAGGCCTCTCGGTGATGAGGGAGCTAATGGAGGCAATGGACCTATACATAGGCCCCGACATAGAGGTTGCAGAGCTGGCTACCGTGAGCTTTCGCAGAGCCAAGAGCCTGGTCCCGGATCTCGCTAAGCTGTACAGCGATGTAGTTGAGAGGGAGCTTGCCGTTGCATCCTCCCGTGCCCGTAGCTTGGCTGAGAGCCTGGCGGCGAAGCCAGCGGCTGAAGCTATACCGGTTCTCCTCCGGGGCGCCGCTGTAGCCACTGCCTACAAGCCATTCACTGGTGCTCAACGCGTCCTAGAGGAGCCGCCTACAGAGTATGATATAGTCAATATCCGCTTCGGCTCCGATGACACGCAGCGCTTCCTATCAGTCCTTGAAGACCTAAAGAGGAATGGCGGAAGCCTTTACTATTTATTCGCCTCCACGGCAGAGCTGCCCTACGACGTGGCCCTAATAGAGAGGATAATAGACGAGTACGCTGTCAAGGTCTACGGGGTTGTCCGTAGCAAGCGCTACGAGGACTACGTTATCGCGGACGACATATCCAGGCTAGGCGCCGACGACTTATTCGAGGAGATAATCGAGATAGAGGATGCAGCTGCCCCGCTCTCCGATGAAGACAAGCACTTGATAGCTGCGTTGAACCAGGCAGAGCTGGTTATAGTCAAGAATGATGTTCAGAGCTTGTACTTCCACAACAACCCGTTAGCGACAAGAACGCTCTACATGTTCACGTCGGCCTGCCCGGTGCTGAGCAGGGCGTTCAACGTCCCAGAGCGCAGCGTGAACATAGTGCTGTGGGAGGGGGCGCCTCGGCAAGGATAGGACCTCAGCACGGCGCTCCAAGGCCTAGGAACCCTGCTCAGACGGGGTTCTCTCGCTCATACGGCCCCCCTCCCACCCGTGGCGAGGAGGAATGGGGAGGCCCGGGACCCGGTTCTAGGCTCATCGGCCCCTTAACCCTGGTGGTTGAGCGGCGGATGGAGTGGTGGCCGGTTTGAGCATCCCCCGCGTTTTCGGCGATGAGCCGGAGTGGGTTCGGCGCCTGGCTGCACGGCTCCGTGGCTTTGACCCAGTGGCTCTCGGGAGGATGATAGAGGAACGAGTCTCCCGCGGCGATGAGCGGAAGTACTTCAGGTTCAGGTATAGTAGGCACTATGGTGGCGGGGCTGTCGGCGATGTTGTTGGCTGTAATCTTCGATGCGCCTTCTGCTGGACGGGTAAGCCCCGCGACGACCTACGTGTCGGGGACTTCGTATCGGCGCGTGTGGCTGCTCGACGCTTAGTCTCCATCGCGCGCAGCCGTGGTGCGCGCGTAGCGCGTCTCTCGGCCGGCGAGCCCAGTCTCGGCTGGAGCCACCTCCTCGGTGTGATGAAGCGGGTGGTGTCCTCCAGGGTATTCTTCGTGCTGGAGACCAACGGTGTCATGATTGGGGCTGAGCCGTCTAGGGCTGGCGAGCTTCTAGAGTGCTGTGGCGAGGAGGGCTACCTGGTACGTGTCTCGATAAAGGCCTGTAGCGGTATATGGTTCAAGGCGCTCACCGCTGCCTCGGAGAAGGGGCTCGAGCTGCAGCTCCGCGCAGTCGAGGCACTCTATTCCCGTGGGGTCCCAGTCCGCGTAGCTATATTCGCTGCCTTCGGCTCGCCCAGGTGCTGGGGCAACCTCCTACGCATAGTGGCCAGGCTGGCCT
>JALUFI010000159.1 GCA_027043685.1 Pyrodictiaceae archaeon | reverse complement strand
GGTATTGGTGGGTGGTCGCTGAGAATCTCCTGGGCGGGGTCTACCTCGGCGTGCTTCAGCCTCTCCACTACCGCGTCTATGTCGCCGCCCGTGGCCCAGCCGCCTGGGCTGTAGAAGGGCGAGGCGGCGGCCTCTGTGAAGGCGTAGATGAATAGGGCCTTGAGGCTGCTGGAGCTGAGCCTCTCCCTTGCCCCGGGGGCGCCGGTGTAGTAGAGGTGTAGACGCGCCAGCGCCCTCTGCAGGGGCCTCGCCCCGGCAACCAATGCGCCGTGGGCGTCGGCGTAGTACTCGCGGAGCCTGCTGAAGGCGAGCACCGCGACCTGCATCACGAAGCTGAGGGCAACGCCGAGCACTCCGAGCGCCGCGAGGTAGAGGCCGCCGCCCCTGTCCTCCCGGTCGCCGCCCCCTGCGAGCCCTACACGGATGAGGCTGACGCCGAGGTAGTAGAGGATGCTGGGAACAAGCCCCAGCAGCATTATGACGGCGACGTCCCTGTGGCGGTGGTGGCCCAGCTCATGCCCTATCACCGCCTCAAGCTCGTCCCTGGGCAGCATCTCGTAGAGGCTCCTTGAGACAGCCACATAGCGCCCCGAGAAGATGTTGCCGTAGGCGAAGGCGTTCGGCGGCCCCTCAACCAGCACAGCCCTCGGCGGCCTCATCCCAGCCCTCGCCGCGACCTCGTCAACAACCCTCTGCAGCTCCGGGCTGGGCCGGGCACGGTAGCTCACATTGATAATCCAGGGTGCGGCGAGGTAGCTGAGCAGGCTCGCAGCCACCAGCCAGCCGAGCAGCCAGCCAAGCGGCAACCGGTACCCAGCCGCAGCGGCCGCCGCCCAGATACCGTAAGTCGCGAGCCCACCGCCAACAACTATCAGCAGCGCCGTCAACAGCATCGCCGTGTGGAGGCCAACCCTTCCACCAATCCTCGCCGCCAGTGACGGAGCCAGCTTAGAGGCAAGCAGCTGCAGCACCAAGAAACCAACCAGGTACGCGACCGTGAAAGCGAACAGCGTCAACGGGTCATAGAACAGCCAGAACCCAGCGGGCCACAGCAATCCAAACCATCCCCCAATGCCGGGCCAGTAGAGCCCCCGTGGAGTACTCAACCACTACCTTCCACGGTAAGGGGAGTGGCCTGGGAGAAAAGAGAGCCGGGTTATTCTGCGCTTCCCCTCTGTGGATAGAGGGATAAAATGGTGTGCCTGGTTCGCTGTGGCTACGCCTCGGCGAGAGCCTTTATCTCCTCCAGTATCTTGCGCTCCATGGCCTTCTTCTTGCCCAGCTTAACCGCTATGTGTATAGGTATGTAGAGGCTGAAGCCTATCGCCAGCATCCCCATGCCACTCGGGTCCGGCGATATTATTGCGCCTATCAGCATCGTGCCGAGGAAGATGTACTTCATCGTCTGCTCGTTGAAGAGGTCTGGGTCGAGTATGCCGTAGGCCAGTAGCAGGTACAGCACCACGGGCAGCTCGAAGAGCCCGCCGAAGGCAAGTGCCAGCTTCAGCGCGAACTCCACGGTCTCGCTTACGCTGACGTTCAGTATCAAGTGGTACTTCGGCGGCACGTAGAGGGGCCTTAGCTTCAGCACAAGCAGCATTATGAAAGGCGCGACGATGTATATGCCGAAGAACACGCCGAATATGAACGCTGCTATGAAGAGCGCTATGTATTTCTTCGCGAAGGCCTTCTCGTGCGGGTACAGGGCAGGCTCAATGTACTCCCATATCTCCTTCGCTATAACTGGCGAGGCGCCTATGAGGCCTAGCAATACAATCGACTCGGCCAGCACGTTTATTGACTCGAAGGCCGAGGTTGCTAGTACTTGTATCTTGTACGTCTTCCCGTCGAACGCTGTTATCTTTGGCGGGATTATGTGGGAGAAGATCAGCTCCGGCAGCTTCAGCGCCAGGGGCGAGTACCCTAGGAATGCTTCCTTTATGAGGCCGGTGATTCCGTGCACGTTGCTAGCGTTGCTTGGTGGAGCGGGTAGGAACGATAGCACCATAGCTGCCACGAAGAAGGCTATGACTATCCTCCGTAGCCTTATCAGTAGCTCCTGCACGTGCTCCCATATCGTTGCCTCGCGGTCCCCGGGCGGCGCCTCGGACAAGGTGCCCAGCCTCCACGCGGCCCCGCTGCTCCCAGGGCGACGTTGAGTAGAGCTGTATTGGCCGCATTGAAGCTGTGGGCCCTACGGCCCGGGCTCCTAAAACCCTATCCATGTTGCCGCCAGAGCCTTTCCCGGCGGCGCGTGTTTACTTAGTCTTTGCCTCGACCTTTATCTCGTCGAGCAAGCCCTTCTTCTTAGCCTCTGTTATTATCTCTGTTATGAGCTGGTTCTTGTCCTTCTTATCAGCGTCCTTGACGCCGAGCTTCTCGGCGAGCTTGCGGAGCGTTGCCTCATCTACGCTGGAGAGCCTGGCCTCCTGCTCTTTCCGTTTCTCCTCCTCGGTGACGCCCTGGCTCGCCTTCCTGAACTCGTATATTGCCTGGCCGAGGCCGCGGGCTAGCTGAGGGAGCTTGCTCGGCCCGAATATCAGCAGCACTATGAGGAATATCAGTATCCACTCCATACCCTGGAAGGAGCCAAACATGGTTCTTCTACCCTCTACCAGCGGTCCAGGGTTTCTCCTCCCCGGGTCTACCGCTCAACAAAGCATTCTCAATTATATAAGTCTAGTAGGCGTACGCGCGCTGCAACGCTGCATGAACGGCTGAACAAGGTGGGAAGAGGGGTGGGTTCGGCCGCAAGGCTCCCCGGGTCATCCCAGGCCCCGTGGCTACGCCGCGGAGTCGCCCGGGGCAGCCTCGCCGGGGAGACGCGGCTACAGGGCCCCGGGTTTAACGCTCCTCTCCCCCGGGGCTACAGGGTGGGGCGTGGAGGCGTTGTGCGCCGTGGAGGGTGGTGCGGAGGAGCCGCGTGTGCTGGGTGTTAGGAGCGTCTGCTCGGGTAGGCGGTTCCGGCTGGGCCAGGTGGAGGCCCTGGTCCGGGGCCGCCGGGTGGTTCTCGACGCGCTTCTCCACCCCGGGGCCGTGGCCGTCGTGGCTGTTGACAGTGGCAGGGTTCTGCTTGAGCGGCAGTTCCGTCCCGTGGTTGGCGAGTGGCTCTACGAGATCCCGGCGGGGACGCTTGAGCCCGGGGAGTCGCCGGAGGAGGCTGCGCGGCGGGAGCTTGTGGAGGAGACCGGGTACCGTGCCTCCCGGCTGTGGAGGCTGGCGAGCTTCTACCCGAGCCCCGGTGTCTCCACTGAGGCGATAACGGTGTTCGTCGCCGAGGGCCTGGAGTACGTGGGGGCTCGGGTAGAAG
>JALUFI010000158.1 GCA_027043685.1 Pyrodictiaceae archaeon | reverse complement strand
GGGCGATAATCATGACGCCGCGCTCCGCGGCGTCATGATTATCGCCCGGAGGGCCGCCGCCTACGGCGCAGCCTTCACGGTCTCGAGCGGCGCGAGGACCCGGTGGGAGCTCTGGCCCCCCGCCGTCTCGAGGGCGCTTCTCGAGGCGCTCGGCGTGCCCCCGCCCCTGGCTAAGGCCGCGCTCACGGCTTATTGTGGCCAGGCCCTCCTCAAGGCGCTCGGGGGCAGGGAGTAGCCATGGACCCAGTGGCTGCAGCGGCGCTCATCGCCTCCGCAGCCGCGTTGGCGGCCTCGGCGGCGGCTCTGCGGCGGGCGAGGCTCCTCGACGAGAGGCTCCGTGGCATCGAGGAAGCAGTCTCCGCTGCCGGCGTGGAGGCCCGGGAGCTGCGGGGCGGGGTGGAGAGGCTCACTCACCGCCTCGCGGTCCTGGAGAAGGCGTTGGCGAGGGCGCTTGAGAGCTACGAGGCGGAGGATGCGCTTGAGAAGCTGAGGAGGCGGAGGAGGCGCCGCTACATAGCCTTCTACGTGGTCACCGAGGACGGGGAGCCCCCGCCCCCCGAGGAGGTGGAGAAGGCGGTGATGAGGGCCGTTGAGCGCCTTGCAGGCGAGCTGGCGGTCGCCAAGGCCAGGCTCCAGCTAGTCTACTACCAGCCCGAGCGCGGCGCAGGCATAATCCGCGCCAACCACGAGACCAAGTACCTCGTCCTCGCCGCTATGGGGCTCGTCCGCAGGGTCGCCGGGAAGCACGCCATCCTAGTACCGGTGAGGACCACGGGCACGATAAGGACGGCGAAGAGGGTGCTGGGGCTCCCCCAGAGGGAGCTGAAGAAGACCAAGTAGCCCCGCAGCGGCCCCCTTCCTCGCGGAGAGGGGTGCCTGGGGGTGAGGAGGCCCTACGTCACAGTCTTCTCCACGACCACCGTGGATGGGCGGATAGCGTCCTCGACCGGGTACAGCCTGCTGAGCTGCCGCTACGACAAGGCCCGCCTCCTCCTGCTCCGGGGCCTCGTGGACGCGGTGATGGTTGGCGCCTCCACGGTGCTGGTGGACGACAGTACGCTTCGGAAGAGGCTCGCGCCCCGCCGTCGCCGCTACATACGCGTAGTGGTTGATGGCCGTCTCCGCCTCCACCCAGGGCTCCGATTGTTCAGGGAGCCGGGGCCCCCGGTGGTCGTGTTCACCGCTGTGCCTGGAGGCGCCGCGCTGGAGAGGCTCCGCGGGGCCAGGGTCGAGGTCCACGTCCACAGCCTGCCCCGCGGCGAGGGCCAGGTGGACCTGGCGAGGGCGCTCAACGTGCTCAGCGAGGAGTATGGGGTGGAGAGGCTCCTGGTGGAGGGAGGCGGCGTGCTCACCTACAGCCTGCTGCGCGGGGGCCTCGTCGACGAGCTGCGCGTCACCGTGACCCCGGCTGTGTTCGCTGCGGGGAGGAGCGTGGTAGACGACCCCGGGGGCAGGGGGTTCCCCACTACCCGGGAGGCCCCCAAGCTGGACCTGGCCTGCGTGGAGCAGTGCCCCTGCGGCCGCTGCGTCCACCTGGCCTACCGGGTGCTGGACGCGAGGCACCAGGCCGTGGGGACGCCGCCGCCTCGCTGCCTCTCCGGGGAGGCGCGGCGCGCGGTGGAGGAGGGCTGGGAGCCGGTACGCTAGGCTATGGGCCCCGCGTCTGGGTAGCCCTGCCTCCTGCCCGTGCCCGCCCTCCTTGTCAGCTCGTCGGGCCTCCTTAGGAGGAGGTAGAGGTTCTCCGCGTGCTTCCTGGCACGGTCCAGGGCTATCTCCCGGAGCCTCTGCGGGTCCTCCGGCGCCTCGTCCTCGTGGACGGTGACGTCCAGTATGTGGACCCGGTGCTCGAGCTGGACCATCTGGAGCGCGAGGCTGTAGACGGCGTAGCTTATCTTGTCGTTCAGCGTTGGCCCCACCCAGCCGAACACCATGCCTGCGTCGCAGCCCTCCCTCTCGAGCAGCAGCCTAGCCTCCACCGGTATATCCTTCAGCCCCGGGACAGTCCTCCTCACGATAACCGCGTCCGGCATAAGGGTGCGGAGCACCTCTATAGCGGCGGACGCCATGTCAACCCTGGCAAAGGTTGTATCTACAATACAGATCTTCACCAAGCCTCTCCACCTCCCCGATTACCTCGGAGCCCTCCAGGAACGGGTACCCCTTCTCCCTGGCCAGTCGCCGCGCCTCCTCCACGCTAAGAGCCTCGCCCCGGCCAAGCATCTCAACGATAACCGTTGAGGGCCGCAGCCCAGCCAGCATGGCGAGGTGGAGGCTCAGCTCCGTGTGGCCCCGCCTCTCCCCCAGCCTCCTGCCCAGCAGCACCGGGACGTGGCCGGGCGCGGTGAACTCCTCGAGGAAGAACCTCCTCGCCTCACCCACCCTGCCCGACACTATGAGCTCGTTGAGCCTGTCAAGCATCCTTATCGTCAACGCCCTGTCACGGTCCCTTATCCCGGTGCGCACGTGGACACTGTTGACCCAGATGGAGAAGGCCGGCTTGTCTCCGTAGCTGAGCCTCCTCCCCGCTATAGGCGCCAGCGCCGGGTCCTCGGCGAGTATCTCGTAGGCGTAGCGGAGCCCAATCAGCCTCCCCGCCGGCAGCGGCATAGCGTAGCAAATGAGGCCCCCGGCCAGCGTCCTCATCTCGTAGACACGGTCAGCGTCCACGAACGAGGCGTGGATAACGTAGTCGACCTCGTTCTCCCTGCTATAGTCATCGTGTAGGAGGACGGGAAGCCCGCGCCGGAGCGCCTCAACAGCGGCCGCGAGCCCCTCGTAGCCGGCCACGGCTCACGCACTCTCCCCCTAAGCCCCCCGTGGGGGCTGAGGGTTGCCGGTCTCCTCCCTTCTACGGGTATCCCCTTCCCTCCTTGGACGCGGAGGGGCTGCCGCGCAGCCCTCTTTTCCCCGGAGACATGGCTCACGGCGGCTGGGTGCGCGGCTGCCTTGGCTGGAGGCGAGGGTATCCGGCTAGCGATAGTCGTGGCGGAGTTCAACCACGATGTCACCTACCTCATGCTCCAGAGGGCGCTGAGCCACGCAAAGTTCCTCGGCGCATCCGTCACCTACGTGGTCAAGAGCCCCGGCGCCTACGACATGACGCTACTAGTAGACAAGCTCCTCCAGAAGCCCGACGTGGACGCAGTGGTGGCGCTCGGAGCCATAATAACCGGGGCGACTAAGCACGACGAGGTCATAGCCCACCAGATAGCAAGGAAGCTCATGGACCTCTCCGAGAAGCACGGCAAGCCCGTCGCCCTAGGAATATCCGGGCCGGGGATGAACAGGATGCAGGCACTGGAGCGCGTAGACGACTACGCCCGGAGAGCGGTCGAGGCCGCCATAAAGGTTGCCAGG
>JALUFI010000157.1 GCA_027043685.1 Pyrodictiaceae archaeon | reverse complement strand
ACCTTAGCTATCTTAACCCTCATCTCGGAGACCGGGCCGACGTAGACCCTCTCACCGATATCGATCTGGGCCATCGGCCTAGGGGACGCCTCCATGAGCATGAAGTAGTCCTCGCCTATGAGCTGCACCACCGGCTTGCTCCGGTGCCACGGGTGGCGGTCACCCGGGTTACCCATGGGCAGGTAGTCCAGCACGTACGCGTACTCCTCGTGGTAGCGGCTCCTCCGCCTCCTAGGCCTCCCCCGGCGATGCATAACAGCCCTACCCCTGGCATGCCGGGACGCGCAGCCGACGCCCCGGGGCTACGATAAGGAGCAATGACTGCACTAATAATGCTGCCCTAGAGGGGGCGCCGGGGCCTGGAAGGGCTCGTGGACGGGGAAGAAGGGAGAGGAGCTAGGACTGCTCCTCGCCGCCGCAGAGCGAGGCGAGGACCTCAACCGCCTTCTCTATCTTCTCGTCCTCGTAGCCTCCGTCTATGTTGCCTAGGAGGGCCTTGGCCTCCTCGAGCTCCCTGGGCACGAGGTTGACGAGCATCGCGGCCGCGAAGTCGCTGAACCCTATCTCCCGGAGCTTCTCCATGGCCTCCCTGGCTGCGTCGGGGCCGCACTTGGAGAACCTGGAGAGGTACTCGTAGACGTTGTTTATGAGCGGGTTGTCGGCCTCCTCGCCCATGCTCTCCTTCAGCTTCTCCAGTATCTCCTTGGCGACGGGTATGGGGACGTGCCTGGACTCGATTATCTCGACCATCTGGCTCTGCCCCCGGGGGCTGGAGGGACGAGGGGCTGGAGAGGGCTAGGGGGAGGGCCTCCCGCCGGGCCTACTGCTGCTGCCCGGTGCCCTGCTGGCCCGCCTCCTTGGCGCCGAGGGCCTCGGGCGGGACGGGCCTCAGGTGCTCTGGGCGGACGAAGAGCGTCTTTATCTTGCTGCCCACGCGTAGCTGGACTATGTAGGCGCGGCCCCTCTTGCCGACGACTGTGCCGACCTTGCCGTGGTAGCGGCGGTGGGGCATGCCCTTCATGACCGAGGGGTTGATGATTATGTATACCTTGTCGCCGGGCTTGTACTCGTGCATCAGTAGGCTGAGGGGCGGGACGGCGCCACGCTCCCTTATGTGCTTGCGCAGCAGCTTCCTCGTCCTGTGCCTGTAGCCCCTGGGCGCCTTGACCATCCGCCTAGCACCCCGGTGGCTGGGGCCCGGGCCCTGGGCGCTGGTTATAGATTCTCCGGCCTCCCGGGTAGTATCGCGACCACGTCCAGCTCTAGGCAGGTCGCCTGCCTGCCGAGCACGCTGGTGAAACTGGGCTCCGTGTCGCCCTCGTCGCCGCTAACCAGCTCCTTTATGTAGAGCCCGCCCTCGGCGTGGATTAGGGCCTCGAAGAGCGCGTCGCCGGCCCTCCTCGCGGAGACGGCGTAGACTATGCGCTCCCTCACTATGTCCGGGCGGCGGTGCCTGACCCTCCTCGGGGTCCTCTGCCTCACCCCGCGGCCGCGGAAGAACTCCTCGAGCCTCCTCAGCTCCTCGTCGCTCACGCCCCCCTCTACGTGGACGAGGGCGCGGTAGACCTTGCTGTGCCTCCCCTCCGCGCCCTTGACCTCGGCCACCTCCTGCCTCCGGGCGGGCGCCTCGAGCCTCACCTCCACGAGGCCCGGCGCCCGGCGGTTCACCTCCGCCTCCGCGGCCCGGAGGCTCAGCCCCCTCCGGGCAGGCTCCTTCACCTCGACTATGAATGGCCGCCCCGTGCCCAGCATCCTCACGTCCGCGTCCTCGCGGCCGGCGCCGTGGAGCACGGCGTCCCTGCCCATGTAGGCCTCTGCCAGCACGGCCAGGCTGTCCTCGACGCTCCAGGGGTAGCGCCTCTCCCCGCGCCTCGTCACCCAGATGGCCTGGGAGACGCGGCGGCCGAGCTTCCAGTACCTGCCGCGTATCAGGAGGGGCATCCTCTGGACGCGGACGCTCCAGGTGGAGAGGTCGACCTCGACTATGACGGGGGGCTGCTCGAACTCGGGGCGGAGGCCGAGGGCCGCCTGCAGCCTCTTGCTGACCTCCCTCCTTACCTCCGCGGCTATGGACTCCGCGTAGACCAGGCCGTAGCGGGTCTTGAGGCTGTCCTCTCTCTCCCTCAGCTCCGGGGGCACCCTGGCCGCGACGAGGAAGGAGGAGACGTCTAGGCCGCGGAGCTGCCTCACCGCCTCCCGGGCAGCCTCCTCTATCCCCTCGGCGAGCCCTGAGCCGCAGATGTAGCAGGCCCTGTACTCGGGCTCCCCGCCGAAGAGCTCGCGGTAGAGCTGCGCGGAGAGGGGCCCGATGTTGGGCGCTAGGCGGCGCAGCTCCTCCCTGGCCTCCTCGCTCCCCTCCCTTACCGCGGCGTGGAGCCTCATCAGCACCGCTAGCTTGAGCGCCCTGCCCCTCTCCGCGTTGCTGTGGCCCCTGCCGAGGAGGGCGAACATCCTGCCCAGGCAGTTGTCGCAGAGCGGGACGTCGCGGAGGAGGCGGCGAGCGGCCTCAACCGGGTCGGGGCTAGCCCCGGCAGCAGCCCCCGCAGACCCCATCATAGACGACCGTGAGGCCCGCCACCAGCCACCGGGGCTTAAACCCCCCGGTGTTGTCGGCGTCCACGACCACGCAGCCGGGGCAGCCCGGCTCCGCTAGCAGCCTCCTCCACTCCACGCAGCCCCGTGTCTCGGGCGGCTCACGCAGCAGCGACGCCCCGGGCCAGCGGCCGCGGCGTAGGAGGCTCCTCGCGACCCCGCGGACAGCAGTCTCCTGGGGCGCGAGGCCCCGTATCCCCCGGCCCTCCACCCTCACGCCGAGCCCCAGGGCCTCATCGTATGCCTCGAAGACCATGCATCTCCGGACCCCGTTGGAGACGAGGAGCGCGGCCGCCGCCACGGCGAAGGCCTCTGTGAGGGAGTCCAGGGGACCGCCGCTGCCGCGGTAGAGGTAGACTAGGCGCCTCTCCCGGGGGCTAGCCTGCGCCGAGGCCGCCGAGCTTGCCGAAGCGCTCAAGGATATCCTTCCTCTTCCGGAGCTGCCTCATCATCTTCTTGACCGTCTTGTAGTAGGTGTATAGCTCCCTCACGTCGCTGGGCTCCACCCCGGCGCCTATCGCTATCCTCTGCACCCTGCTCCTCTCCTTCAAGAGGTTGGGGTTGTCCAGCTCCTCGTAGGTCATCGAGTTCATTATGCTTATCCATTTCTTGACCTTCTCCTCGCTCAGCTTCGCCGCCTCGTCGAAGCTGGTGACCATTGACGAGATGCCGGGGAGCATCTGGAGCACCTTCTTGAATGGGCCGAGCTTCCTCATCTGCATTATCTGCTTGTATATAGTGCGGAAGGTTATCTTGCCGGCCAGCATCTCCTCCATCGTCTTCTCGAACTCCTTG
>JALUFI010000156.1 GCA_027043685.1 Pyrodictiaceae archaeon | reverse complement strand
GCGTTGGTCGCTGTCTGCGTGGATGGGGGTGGGCTGCGTGGCCTTGTCCGGGCTGCGCGTAGGGCTGCGGCGGCTGCGAGGAGGCTTGTGGCTGAGGGCTCTGTGGCTGAGGCGGTGCCGGTCGTCGTCTCTGGGAGGTATGCGGGGAGGCTGGTGGAGGGTGTGCCGGTCGTCGCGCCGGGGGAGGCTGAGGCTTTCGCCGCTGAGCCGCGGCGCGCGGTGGAGGAGCTGGCCGCGAGGCATGGGGCCCTCGTGCGGCGCTACCGCAGGGGGATGACCACGTAGTCCTCCACGGCTGCCAGCACCTTGTCCCTCACCTTCTCGTACTCCTTGCGGAGCACCGTGGGGTCCGCCCTGGTTGTCACGGGGCCCTGGGCGAGCCTGCAGTACTCCCGCGTCCTGCTGGCCTCCTCGTAGAGCCCTATCCTCCTCATCTTCTCCACTATCTCCTCCTTGTCGAGGCCTATGAGGGGCCGGAGCACGGGGAGGCGGAGGGGCACCGCCTCGTGGAGGGCCCTCAGGTTGCGGAGCGTCTGGCTAGAGACCTGGCCCAGGCTCTCCCCGGTGACGAGGGCCTCGCTGCCCGTGACCCGGGCCAGCTGCTGGCCCGCCTCGTACATCGCGGCGCGGAGCACTACCTGCCGGTACTCCTGGCGGACGAGGCCCGCTATGGCCCGGGTCACAGGCCGGAAGTCGACCGCGATGAGCCGGGGCGTGTAGCCGTGGAGCCAGAGCCTGGATAGCAGCGCCGCTACGCGGAGCGCCTCGGCGAGGCTCGCGGGGCTGGCGAGCACGTAGTGGAGGAGGTCGACCTCCGCGCCCCTCTTCGCGGCCATCCAGGCGGCGAGGGGGCTGTCGAGGCCCCCGGAGAAGAGGGCGAGCACCCTGCCCTCGACGCCTATGGGGAGCCCGCCGGGGCCCCTCTCCATGCCCCGGTGGATGAATGCGACGCCGTGCCTGGCCTCGACGTGCACCTCCACATCGGGCTCCTCTAGGTCGACGCCGGCGCTGTGGGGGAGGAGCCTGGCGCCTATCACGCGGGCCATGTCTAGGCTCGTGAAGGGCTCCCTGCCGCTCCTCCTTGCCCGGACCGCGAACCTCCTGCCCCGGACCCAGCCGGCGGCCACCTCCTCCACCTTCCCGGCCAGGTCCTCGAGTCCACGGTACCTCACCCTGTATGCGACGGCGGCGCCGTGGACCCCGAAGACGTGGAGGAGTGCCTCCCTCGCCGCCTCGAGGTCCCTCGGCGACTCGCAGGCCTCGACGATGAGCCTGGCCTCCCAGACCCTGGGCGCAGCGCAGCGGGCCCCCCAGCGCCGGAGCGCATCGGAGGCGTTGCGGGCGAGGCGCCTCTCGAACCGGGGCCTCACCCTGGGCGACTTCAGCACCACCTCGCCGGCCAGCGCCGCCAACACGACCATGTCGTGCTCCATGCCGCTGCAGCCCCTGCACCATCCGTGGCGGCGAGAGGGGCCTCTTAGAGAGCGGTGCCGATAATTCCGGCCCGCCTGGCCTCATCCACCACGCCTCGGTGCAGGGGCGCGTCTCCTCTCCGCGTTGAAGCGGGGTGGCCCAGCCTGGGAGCCTCGGGTATAGGCGATGAGCTTAGCCCGCAGGAGCTTCTCCGCTACGATAGGCAGCTCCAGGTGTTCGGCCTCGAGGGGCAGAGGAGGCTGAAGAGCCTCTCCGTGCTCGTCGCCGGCGCGGGGGGCCTGGGGAGCTTCGAGGCCCTCTACCTAGCAGCCGTGGGCGTCGGGAGGCTCGTCATAGTCGACGGGGACGTGGTTGACCCGACTAACCTCAACCGCCAGGTGCTGCACTGGGCGGAGGACGTGGGCAGACCCAAGGCCGTCTCGGCGGCCGAGAAGGTGAAGAAGTTCAACCCCTTCGTCGAGGTGGAGCCGGTCACAGAGCCCATAACCCGGGACAACGTCTACGAACTCGTGAAGCGGGTAGACGCCGTGATAGACGGGCTGGATAACTGGGAGGCGAGGTTCCTCCTAGACGAGGCGACGTACAGCCTAGGCAAGGTCTTCGTCCACGCCGGGGTCCACGGCATGGAGGGCCAGGTCGTCCCCATAGTGCCGGGCGAGACCCCGTGCCTCCGCTGCCTGCTCCCCGAGAGCCTCTCCTCCCCACCCAAGGTCCCCGCGGTGGGCTTCGTCGTCGGCATGGTGGCCGGCATGGCCGTCGCGGAGCTAGTCAAGATATTCACCGGGGTCGGCAGATCCAACAAGGGCCGCATGCTCATACTAGACGCCATAGACATGGAGATAGTGAGGGTCGACCTGAAGCCGCGCAAGGGCTGCACATGCCCCGGCGAGCCGGGGAAGCAGTAATCCCCCACAACCCGGGGAGGAAGCAACCATTCCCCGGCCGGCGCCCCGAGGGGGAGAGCCGAGGACGTGGGGACGCCGTCCCAGCCTTAGCCGGGGCAGGGAGCCCCAGGGGATGCTGATCTCACGACGAGCCGACCCCCCGGGGGCTCTCCTCCTTGGGGCGCCGGCGCCGCTTCCGAGGAGCCGTTGCATGGGGGGCTGCGCTGCTTAAGGGGGGCTGAGGGAGCGGCTGCTGCTTCGCATGGTGTAGTGTGGCTTGGGTTTTGCTTGGCTCGAGGAGATTGGGCTGGGTGACCGCCCCAGGGCCCTTGTTATACCCGTGGCCTCTGTAGAGAATCATGGAGTACTCCCGGCGGGCTCGGACGTGATTATCGCCAGGTGTTTCCTTGAGAGGCTCGCCGGGAGGATGAAGGAGTCCCGGTTCCTAGTGGCTGGGGCGCCTGTCATACCGTACTCTGTCGCGGTGGAGCATGAGGCGCTGGGCTACACGGTTACGGCTGACGCGCAGAGCTTCCTCCAGTACCTCACCGCAGTGCTGGTGAGCGCCGCGAGGCTCTCCCAGCACGTCTACGTGCCGGTGATGCATGGCGGGGCCTACAGCGTGGCCTACGCGGCGGCGAGGGCTGCGAGGCGGAGGAGCGGGGCCAGGATACGCGTCTACAGCTTCTGGGACGCGGTCTCCAGGGCTCTCCGTGGCCGCGGGGTGCCGCCCTACCCCATCCACGCTGACCCGGTGGAGGCGAGCATTCTCGCCGCCTGCGGCTCCACCCGGGGAGTCGTAGTGGCTGAGCCGGAGACAGTGCTGGAGGAGGCTAAGAGGAGGGCCGAGAGGCTCCAGGGGCTACCCATGCCCTGGCTCGGGGAGGACGCGGCCGATGCTCTCTACCCGGCCGCGGCTGTGCCGGCTTCGCCGAGCCTCGGGGAGGAGCTTCTCGCCGAGGCGGTGGAGGGCCTCGCCTCGCTGATTGAGAGCGACCTCTCCGGCTAGGCGGCGGGGCCGCCGAGGACGAGCCTCTTCACCACCCCCACCACGGGGTCGAGGCTGTAGCCCACCAGG
>JALUFI010000155.1 GCA_027043685.1 Pyrodictiaceae archaeon | reverse complement strand
CGAGCAGCTCCCCCAGGAGCCTCGCAGCCTCCCGGGCCCGGCTCGTCGCCCTCCGCAGCGCCTCCGCGACGCCCTCAACGCTCCACTCATCAACAACCGCGTGGACAGCCAGCGCCCTCACGCCGACAAGGTCCAGCCTCGCAGCCAAGCCAGCACCCAGCCCGGGCCGGCCCCGCCACCCGCGGTAATTCTGGGCTCCCCTCCCGCCGCAGCCGCCTAGGGGTCAAGGAGGCCCCTCGCCCGGAGCCTCTCGTGGAGCTGTCGCACCGCCTCGGCGGCGTCCAGGTAGCCCCGGGCCTCCATTATGCGGCGAACCCTCTCAACGTCTATGGAGCCGTACTCGTGGACAACGAGGTTCCTGAACCTCACCAGGCGGCGGAGGAGCGCCGCCTCCTCAGCCTCGAGGAGCCCTTCCTCCTCGAGCCTCTGAGTGCACCTTATCGGCGTCTCGACCGAGACGCCGAGGACCGCGCATGTATGGAGCAAGTAGTCAATAACGGCCTGCGCATGCACCTGGAGCGCGTGGAGCACCGCGTAGAGGCCCAGCATGTCACCCATGTGTAGGCGACGCTTCCTCGCCTCATCCAGGAGCGCGACGTGCTCATAGATCTTCTCGAGCAGCTTCTCGTGCAGCACGCCTCCTCACCGCCTCGACAAGGGTCTCGGTGTAGCGTAGCCTGCGCTTCATCTCCAGGTAGTCACCACATATCTCGGCAACGCGTACAATCATCTCCCGGCCCTTCTCGTCCGCGTAGAGGATCATGCCGCGGCTAAGCGCCTCCAGCACTAGGACGCAGTCAGCGTCCCCGGGGTCGCTCACCACGTAGACATCCGCCTCTAGCCCGGCAGCCTCCTCGGCGAGCTCCGCAGCCCCCAGCGCAGCCTCGTCCTCGAGCCCCGGCTCCGCGAACACAACGAGGTCGACGTCGCGCGGCCCAGGGGCGCTGCCGCGGAGCAGGGAGCCGTGGAGCACCACCGCGTGGAGACCCGGGACCCGGCGCCACGGCTGGCGCCTCAGCTTCTCGACAAGCGGGGCCTCGGTAAGGCCAGGACTCGCCACAGCCCCTCCCCCAGGGAGGAAGGAGAGGGGCTACGCGGTAGCCAAAGGATAGCGATGCTCCTCACCGGCCCCTATTGAGGCAGTGCGAGAGGCAGAGGGATGGGCCGCTGGGAGGGGAAAAACCTAGGGGATGGGGAGCCGTGGCTGAGAAGAGGGCTAGCTGCAGCCCGAGCTGTAGCCGTAGTCCCTGCCGTACACGTTGTAGACTACCAGCGTTGGGTATATCCCGTCGGGGGCATCGTTGCTCGTCATGTACCTCTGCGTGAACTTCTCCACAGTAATGCCCACAACATGCCCCGTATGGCCTGACTGGAGCTCTAGCTTGAATGCCTGGGCAGCGCTATGCGAGTCCATGTACGTTATGGAGACGAGGTAGCTCGCAACGGATACAAACACACCGTACTCCGGGCCCAGTATGCTTTCAGCTAGTGCCCACAGCAAGTAGTTGCCTGTATACGCAAGGAATGCTGCACGGCTATTGCTCCATTCACCGGTGACGCTGAAGCTGTCCAACGTGATGTATTCTGAGAAGCTATCGTAGACACAGAGCTTATTGACCGTTAGATTTGCTGGCGTGACTATTGCACCCGTCGCTACGTCGTATTGATGGGTCATGTAGTTTAGTGCATTGTATATCTCGTCGCCTGGCTGCACGTTTTCGCCTGCGAGCCTCGTGTAGTCGAAGCGATAGTGGTGTATGATTATAGGCGTGAACACCGGCACTATGAACCAGTAGTCACTGCCATTGTACTTGGCTTTACTGAAGTAGAGCACTACGAGCATGCCGTCTGCATCGTACACGTCGTCCATCGGGGCGTATATTGCTTCGATGTCGTAGCCTGGCTTTAGGGTGGCCGTTGCACCCTCGTTCACTATGCTTATGCTTGTTGAGGAGTGCGGCCAGACTATTATGCCTAGAATGCTTAGCCCGTAGTCCACCGAGACTCTCTTCGCCGACGAGAAGACTGCTTGCACCCTCATCCTGTCATAGCTGTAGTAGGGGCATGTCGGGCATGTAGTGTTTAGCAGTACTATGGGTGCCTTGTCGAAGTGTTTTAGCACGGTGCCTGGGGCATAGTGGTTCCTCCAGCGCAGGGGCACCGAGAAGGAGTAGAGGGCGTTGATTAGCAGGTTCATCGGCACTAGGCCGTAGACCGCGCCGCCGCTGGGCGCCTTCCTAGTTCCCTCGACTAGGCGGTACCAGTAGGCTGCGCCGCGCAGTGCCTCCGAGAGGCTGTAGTACCCGGGTACTAGCAGGGCGTGGCTGTAGTGGTAGGCGAATATTCTCCAGACGGGTTTCGCGTAGCTCTGCGGCGTTATGCGGCTGAGCCAGCTCTTTGGGGGCTTGTCCCTGGCGTTGTAGAGCCCTGGGTAGACGAGGACTAGCCGTGTCCCTGGCGGCAGGCCCTCCCAGGCTGGTGCGGGCCTCGGCTCCGCCGTGGCGAGTGTTTTCTCCAGCTTCTCTCCGAGGAGTGCCTGGAGCGGCTTGCTTAGGTCCAGGCAGGGCGTGAACATGTTCTTTGTGAAGGCTATGTGGCCTGCGTGGAGCACCGCGTCGGGGTGCTGCAGTGCTTCCTGGTAGGCCTTGTCTGGGTCGCTTATCCTGCTGTAGAGGTAGTTTAGCGTGTCGAGGGTTGCGGCTGAGAGGCATAGGTGGCCCTCCCTGTCGTAGAGGTAGAGGTTGACGTGCACCACTGCCAGGCCGGTGCCCCACTGCCCGGGGCCTGCCTGGCTCCACGCACCCCTAACCGGGAGATCGATGTCGATGCTGCTCCTGCTCCCTAGGTCGATGTACTCTGCCCTGACCGAGTAGCCCTTGGGCGTGGTGGCTACTACCTGGACGAAGCCCGCCACGTAGCCCTTGGCCCTAGCCCAGTCGAGGTGCACGGTTACTCTCAGCTCGCCGCCGTGCAGGAGGCTTGGCGCTGCGTGGATGGCTAGGGCTGTGGCTGCTGCCGCGAGGAGTAGGGCCAGCGCGGCTGCGGCGGGGAAGGCTTTGGCCACGCTCGGCGCTCCCTCACGGAGCTTGTTGGCCTCGGTGCTGCTCACCTATTAGGTCTGATTGGGGTGTTGTGTCGCTGCTCTGCAGGGAGCGTTAATAGCTGGGAGCGCGTTGGCGAGGCCGGTTATTCCTCCATCTACCCCCTTGTGCTGCCTATCCTTGGTTTTGCTCTGGTTGTTGCTTGTTGTCGCGGCCTTGCTGCTCCCAGCTGCGGCGGAGCCTTATCATGCCCCAGCGGCTGGCGGCCTCGACCAGCCAGCCTGCGAGTATGCCTGCGACCCTCTCCCTGGCCTCCTCGGGCGGCACGTCTACTCCGTAGTACTTCTTGGCTGCGCGGGCCGCGGCGC
>JALUFI010000154.1 GCA_027043685.1 Pyrodictiaceae archaeon | reverse complement strand
TGGCCGCCGTCTATGCAGCGCCTCTCAAGCTCCTGGAGCAGCCTTGTGCCTATACCCCTCCTCCTAGCCTGAGGGGCCACAGCTATCGACACTAGGTGGCAGACCCTGGTCTTCAGCGGCACTGCGACCGCGTAGCCAAGAACCTCGCCGCCCTGCTCCGCTACAAGGAAGTAGCGGCCAGCCATCTGGAGAAGCAATGCAAGGTACCACGGCGGATACGGCTTACTGAATGAAGCATACTCTATAGCGGCGATAGCGTCTAGGTCGCCTTGCCGCGCCTCGCGAATAGCCAGGCCTTCCTCGCCCATGCCTTGCCGGCCCCGAGGGTTCCCCGGGGGAAGGGTGCCTCGACGAGGGAATCCCTGCTATAAGGGGGTGCCTCGTTAGCCCTGGCTATGCCTTATCGGGGGTTTGTGGAGAGGTGAAGGTTGTCGCTAAGGACCTTAAACACGGCGTTGTGAAGGTTGTGCCGGAGAGTAGTGACGACATCTGGCTGCTAGCGACAATTATCCAGCCCGGGGACCTTGTCCGGGCGAGGACTCTGCGTGAGATACACTTCGGTGACCGGGGGAGCGGGAGGAGCAGCCGTATACCAATGACCCTGACTGTGCGGGCCGAGAGCGTGGAGTTCCAGCCCTTCACGACGAGGCTGCGCGTAAGGGGTGTGGTCGTCGAGGGGCCGGAGAAGTACGGCGTCGTCGGGAAGTACCATACGCTCTCAATAGATGTTGGCCAGGAGGTTACTATCGTCAAGCCGGGTGGGTGGAGCAGCTCTCTTCTCCGGAGGCTTGAGGAGAGCGGGCCCGGCGGCAAAGCCGTCGTGGTAGCAGTTGATTACGATGACTACGCGGTTGCACTGGTGCAGGGCCAGGGTGTTCGCATCTATGCCTCGGGGAGCCTGCGGCTCCCTGGCAAGGATGACCCGGGGAGGGAGGATAGGCTCCGCGAGGCTATAGCAGTGATAGCTAAGACGGCCGCTGAGCTGGCTACAAGGGAGAGGCCCTTGATAATAGTTGTTGCCGGCCCCGGCTCGTTGAAGGAGATGGTTGCGGAGAGGCTGCGGCAGCTCCTGGGCCAGGGCTACCGGGTTGTAACCGACGACGTGTCCATGGGCGGCGAGGCCGGTGTCTACGAGGAGGTTCGGCGCGGAGTGATGAGGAGGGTTCTCCGTGAGGCCGCCGCTATCGAGGCTGAGCGAATCATAGAGGAGTTTGAGAAACGCCTAGTCAAGGAGCCGGAGCGCGTAGCATACACGCTTGACCGTGTTAGGAGAGCGGTTGAGGCCGGCGCCGCCGAGGAGATACTCGTGCTGGACGAGCTGCTGCACCACCCGGACCCGGAGATCCGTAGGCAGGTTGACGAGGTGCTTAGGCTCGCAGACGCCTCGAGAGCACGCATACACTTCGTCAGCATGGAGGCTCCGGTGGGGCTGAAGCTCAAGGGCCTAGGGGGAATAATCGCTCTCCTCCGCTACCCCCTCAACCTCGACTGGGAGAGCGCCTCCGCGTAGGGCAGGGTAGCGCCTAACCAGCTTGCCGGCTACCCGGCCGCGTAGGCGAGGGGAGAGGCAGTAGACGCTGCCGCCGCACTCCTCTCCGTAGCCCTCAGCGGCGAGCCTAGCGGCCCCCGGACCCCGGGTCACAAGCACCTGCAGCATACCCTCCGGCGTGACCTCCTCGTAGCTCTTCCTTATCCTCATTGCCTTCCTTACGAGCCTCAGCCTCATCTGTACAGAGTCCTTGTACACTGCCGGGCAGAAGTGCACGCTGATCCGGAGCCCTCTCTCCGCCGCCCACTTGACAATCGCCTCTCCGGCCTCACGGCTCCCCTCTACAACGGGCTTGCTGCCGGAGACGCGGTAGCCGCGCAGTATTAGCTGCCTCATATTCCTCTCCGATGCCTCGAGCTCGTTCAAGTTAATGAACTCGACACCCATGCGGTCAAGTCTCTCTATAAGCTGCTTGAGCTCCTCCACACGGTCCGGGAGCACCGGCACTTCAACACCCACACGGACGCTGCGCAGTACCTGGAGAGCCCTCTCAATCCGCTCAAGCATCCAGCCCTCAGTTGGATGGAGCCTTATCTCGTCAAGCCCAGCCTCCTCGAGCAAGCGAAGAGCCTCCGTAGTCGCGTAGCGGCCACTCGTGTAGAGATGTATATGGAAATCATCGCCGAACACCTCCTTGAGAAGCTTTATGACGCGCAGCGTCCTGCCAAGCCTGGCAAGCGGGTCACCACCGGTTATGCTAGCTCCATCCGCGCCGACACGGTACGCCTCGTCGACGACATCCCAGAGAGCCTCCAGAGGCTCCTCGTCAACGTAGGCAACGTCGTGGTAGAGCCTGGACGGCGACACCGGGCAGTAGAAGCAGCGATCCCCACAGAGCCCTGTCACGAACACGACTATCTTCGAGCCATGCATGCAGTGTATGCAGCCATCAGGGAGCCTACCAGCGTACGCGTAGACGCCGGGTAGCACACGGACAGGCCTAGCAGGCTTAGACAAGCGGCGACCCCCTCTCCCTCAACGCCCTCCTGAACAAGGGATTCCTCCTAGCGGTCTCAAGCACAGCGTCCTCAATGCTCTCCCAAGGCTCGAGTTCAACCTTCACGAAGACCCCCGTCCTGCCATGCTCATCCCTTCTTGTGAGGACCCGCACCCTCTCGAGAACAGTCTCGACGCTGACACCAACTATTCTCGCAACCTCCGCCTCGCGGCCGATGACGCTTGACTCCCGGTGGCCCTCCGGGAGGGGCTCTATCAGCATCAGCCTCTTATCTACGCCGGGGACCCGGGTCCCGCGCCGCAGCTCCTCGAGGCCCAATGCGCCTCCGAAGTAGTAGAACTCGTACTCGGTCTTCCCGAGCTTAGCCAGGGGGAAGGAGACTACGCGCCTCTCCTCAGCGTCCAGGGCAAGGTAGGCCTTGGGTGTGCTCCGGGGCGTCGCCTGGACAAGCAGTTTATGGGAGACACGGAGCCCCGCAGCCTCGAGCGCCAGCTCGACGCGGTACGAGGGCACCGGGAAGGGAATAAACACGTCAATATCACTGCCCGGGTGAACGTCGCCACGGGCAACGCTTCCATGCACTATAGCCCGCAGCCCCGCACGTGCAAGAGCCTCCATTATCCTCTCGGCCTCGGCGCGCAGGCTACGCAGAAGCCTCCAATGCTCCTCGTCATAGACGACCACGCGTTCCTCGTACCGCTTCTCAACCTTCTCCCTAACCATCCACAGCCCCCCGCCCCCAGCTGCCTCCGCCTCAGCCCATACAGCAGCCCCACCGGGGCTCCATGCCCGGGGGAGCGCTTACAGGGGGCAATGCCCTTCAAAACCCTCTACTCTCGGGGCCCAGCAATCCCTAACCTACGTGGCTGAGCACGGTGGAGGCGTACCAGGCGCTACTGCTTTACCTCGGCGCATGGCTCGCCGTAACTACGCTGCTTTCAACGAGGTTCTCGGACGAGAACGGCAGAGTAGTGGTAACGCCGCTTATGGTTATGGTTAGGACTCCTTTCCGCTTCAAGAGCTTCGAGAAGCTGAGGGGGAGACGTAGCGTAGGCCTATTACTCGACACCGGGATAGCTGCACTAGCTGTGCTCATGCTGCTATTCTACTACATGATGGTTAGGGGCATAATTGCGCAGATTGAAACAGGCGTGAGGCAGGCCTCAGTCGTACCCATCATACCCGGCCTCACTATAGGCATAGATACCTTCCTCTACATGCTGCCCGGCCTATGGCTAGCAATAGTCCTCCATGAAGCCGCGCACGCCCTGGCCGCCAGGTACTCGGGCATAGAGGTGAAGTCATCGGGGCTAATGATACTCCTGGGACTAATACCTGCCGCCTTCGTTGAGCCCGACGAGGAGCAACTCGAAGCAGCGCCGACGAGGGCAAAGCTACGTGTAGTGTCTGCAGGCGTCCTGGCAAACACAATACTTTTCCTAATATTCTTTGCAATAATAGCCCAGGTATCGGCAGCGGGCTACTACATCGTTATAACGCCTATTGAGGGCAGCTTCGCCTACCAGCAGCTCCCACACCACCCTATAGCCGCCGAGAAGCTAATCGTCAACAATAAGGTCTTCAGAGACCTGGGGTCATTCATAAAGTACATGACCGAGCTCCGGCGAGAGAACGGAGGCACACTTGCAAACATCACAATAGTCCTAAGGATAGTAACGCCCAAGGGCATGGTCTACACAGTCGTAAAGCCGGCAGCGCCCAGCCATCTCAGCGCCGCGGAGCGAAGGAAGTACGAAATGATAGGAATTAGGCTGGCCCCGGTCCCCAGGACACTTGTCGACGCCCTTGGGCCTGGCGCCGCCTTTGCTACCTACGAGGTGCTCCTCTACACGGAGCTCCTAAACATCGGGCTTGCCGGGATAAATGCTGCACCACTCTTCATAACAGATGGAGCCCAATACGTGAGATACATATCGGAGAAGAGGCTTGGAGCCGACCGGGCTAAGGCGTTAGCGAACGTAGTGTCGGCTGCGACGCTGCTGTTACTGCTGCCGAACCTGGCCATATAACGGTTACCAGCCGCGCCCCAGGCCGGGAGAGGGAAGGGGATTCGGTGAAAAGACCGGTGATGAGAATAACTGGTGGGGTAATGGCTTAAGGAGTCTGCTAAGAGGCTAGGTCGCTGAAAGTTAGTATCGTCACACCCTTTGGCCTCTTCTCTATTGAGCCCACCCGGTTCGCTATGAGGACCTTCACGCCCTTCTCCACAGCGAGGTCCAGCATGCGCTGCGTCACTATACCGTCATACACTATTGCGTAGACCTTGCCTGGCTCCATCTTCTCTAGGAGACTGTAGACCTCCCTGACCGGCACACGGTCGACGACGTTCCACTTCTCGTCGTAGAGTACAGCCTCCAGGGTACCAGACAGCTTCTTTATCTCCTCTAGAACCTGCTGAGGCACCTCTATGCGTTCAACCTCTACCTGGGTCACCGGCTGCTTTGCCTTCTCGGCCGCGGCCACCGCAGCCACTGCTGCCTGCTGCGCCTTCTCAGCCACCTGGGCTGGCTGTGGAGCCGGCTGCGGGCTGGGTGGCTGGACCACCGCCTGGGCCGCCGCGGCCTCCTTTGCCTCCTTCCGCGGCCTCTCTAGACCCTTCATCTTACGCTCCAGTATCTCACGGTACTCCTTCGCTGGGATGAGGTTGCGCAGCGCCCTCGCTATCTCCTTGCCGGTCAGGTCTTCGACCTCCTTGCCTGGAGGCGCGCGCGCCACATAGTCAATGTCTGCTGAGCGCAGCAGCTCCCAGAGTATCAAGTCACCGCCGTGGTCTCCGTCAACAAACGCTATGGCTTTCTTTGTCTTGGCTAGCTTGATTATTGTCTCGGGTATCTTACCCCTAGCACCCTCAAGCGCTATCACGTTGCGGTAACCGTAGCGGAGCAGGTTTATTACGTCAGCGCGGCCCTCAACTATTATTATCTCGTCGCTCTTCTCGACGTCGGGGCCCGCCGGCAGGCCCTCCGGGCCGTAGCTTATCACCTCGCCGCGCTTCACTGCCTCGCTTATCTCGCGCAGAACCTCCTTGAGGTCAGGTGTCTTCTCGAGGCTCCATATGCGGAGAATCTCCTTGGCACGCTCAACTATCTTCTTGATTTTCTCGGCACGGACATCGATTATATCGTATACTTGTATCTTAGCGCGGTAGGGGCCGACCTTCTCAACGCTTTCAAGCATTGCAGCTATTAGGGCTGTTTCGACACGGTCAAGGTTGGAGGGAACGGTTATCTCGCCAACTGTGCGGCTCCCCTGGTGCTTTATATCGACCTGCACGCGGCCGATCCTGCCGCGTTCCTGCAGCTCGCGTAGATCAAACTCCTCGCCGAAGAGGTTCTCGGTCTGCCCGAAAATAGCGCCTATAATATCATGCTTGTTGACTAGGCCCTCCACTTCTATCCTAGCCTTGATCAGATACTTCAAGTCTCGCCACCCGTACGCCTCTCCAGCTAGCTACCTCTTGGACGCGGCACCCGCGCGGGTGGTACCCGCCTCCCTGGACGCACCCTCGTTAGCGTGGCCCGCTTCTGCTGCGGGCCCGGGGTTCCGGGTTGAGGGGGACACGGGTTCCGCGTAAGCCGGGCCCCGTGGGGCGAGCCCTGCGGGGCTTGCGTAAAGGTTCTCCGGGTTATTGGTATGCATGCGCTAGCGAGTTATTATAGCCTTTTTTAGCTCCTCTAGGGTCTCCTTAGCTTCCTTGTTCGTGTTTAGGTATCTCCTTATCGGCTCAAGCAGCTCGTTTAGGGCCTTTGCTGTCGCTTTCTTGAGGTCCAGGGGATGTATCTTACCCTCGCTGTAGAGTCTTTCAAGTTCCTCAACACTTTCAACAACTATCGTACCGCCGTACTTCTCCGGTCTCTCGATGACTAGCTTGAAGCCTGGCTGAGCGAATAGGATGTACTTGTTTATCTCTATGATTGGGTTATACTTAGTTATGCGCGCCGGGCAGTAGGCCTTCATTATCTTCCTCTCAACCTCCTCCGGTGAGTCAAAGACGAATATTGCTGTATCCGGCTTAGACTTGCTCATCTTGAACTCAACCGCATGCGTCTCCTCGTCAACTTGCTCAACGTTCATCCTCCTTATGCCCTGCAGGCCGGTTAGTAGGGGCGTGTGTATCGCTATGACCTTCTTGAATCCGAGCTTGGGCGCCGTGTCGCGTGCGAGCATGTGGGCCTTACGCTGATCGGTGCCGCCGAGGGCTAGGTCAAGGTCCAGGTAGAATATGTCTGTGACCTGCATTGCCGGGTATATGAGCTTGGAGAAGTCTAGTTCGGCCTCCTCCGCGCGCCTACCCATTATCGTTAATGCTCTTTTTATCCTTGCAAGCGTGTTGTGCTTTGCCACGCGGAGGAGGATCTCCCAGTACCTCTTGTCGGAGACGAGTTCATCAGCATCAACTAGCTTTACCTTACTCATATCAACCCCTATTGCTTCAAGCACATGCACTGTATGGCGGGCCGCCTTTCTTATCAGTTCCATGTTGCCGCCGAGCTTGTCGTTTATCCATGCATGCCAGGTCGCTGCTAGGAGATAGAAGTCGACGCCCGCCTCAACTAGGTCGCGCACCTTGAAGGCCCATATAAGCCAGCCTATGTGGAAGAGGCCGCTAGGCTCGAAGCCCAGGTAGCCCTTGAGCCTCTCACCGCTCTCGAGCTTGGCTCTCAGCTCCTCAGGCGTAACGACTTCAACCACGTTCCTGGTGATTAGGCGGTACCTCTCCTCGGGGCTGAGCCCTGCCATAGCTGCCCCTACCCCTGCTCTCCCAGAAGGGCCCGGGGGGCGGCCACTACCGCTAGTTTTATGCGAGTAGCCCCGCGGCGGCGAGGCTTTGCTCGGAGCAGTTCCCGGGTGAATGTAGAAGAAGGGGCTCCGGGTCTCCTCATGTTGCATGGCTGGCCCCGCCTTGAGGAGCCCCCCGGAGGCCCGTGCAGGGCGGGCTCCTCTGTGACGGGGGGTGTTAGGGGCGGGGCACAGCATTCTCAGCTATTGAGGTGTAGTCTACTTCTGCTAGGGCTACTGGGTATGTTATCCCGAGCTTTTCCAGCACTTGGGGCTTGACCTCGCCCAGGATTGCCTTTATACCACTCCTCGTCCTTAGCCTTGCCGTGCGGCCCTCTATCAACGAGGGGTGGCTCGCCTCATTGATCTCTGTTACCTCGTCGCCGAGCAGGCGGACTAGGGTATAGACGACTGCTTGTATGTCCTCGTAGCCTGCTTTGTCGTTCATCACTAGTATGCCGAGGGTCTTCCTCGCCACTACGCCGGCCTGGCCTGCACGGAGCGTCTCGGCGAGCTCGTAGACCCGTAGCGGGATGCGGTGCTGGTTCGCTGCGGCTAGCTCCAGTAGCTGTGGGATGAGCGTGGCACGTAGGCATGCTGTCTCGGGGCCCAGGGGGTTCGCGAGCCTCACCAGCTCTTCGGGCCGGACCCCTCCGATGCTGACTTGCTTCCCGCAGTCAACGAGACTGTATGAGACTACTTCAACGAACCCCATGCCCGCTAGGAGTTTCCGTGCCTCCCTCTCCCAGTAGCGGTGGCGTAGGAGGCGGCCACGCAGCATCATCCTCGGAGGCTCGGGCGCCAGGTTATCCACGCCTATGCTCAGCATTATCTCCTCAACGAGGTCCACGGGGTGGATTATGTCTATGCGGTAGGCCGGCACCTTCACGGCTACGAGGTTCTCGTCGACGGGGCGGGCGTCGAACCTCATTCTCTCAAGGTGGGCTGCAGCCTCTTCAGCTGTGAGCCTTGCACCCAGCATCGCCGAGGCGTAGCGCGTCTCGAGGCTCATGCCTCGGGGCTCCATTCTTGGCTCGGTTATCGTCTCCTCGGGGCGTTCAACCTTTACGAGGCCTATCGTCTTCTCCTTGCTCCTCTCGGCTAGGCCGGCGGCAAGCACGTAGAGAGTGTCGCGGACAAGCCTCTTGTTGGTCCCGGTGACGTCTATGAATATGTTCCTCGTGCCCGGCTCGACCCTCGTTACCTCGGCGTTTATGACTGGGGGTACGCTGATGACTGTGTCGCCGGAGTAGAGCACGGGGTGCATGCGGCCGCTGAGCGCTATCCTACCGTACTTGGCGCCCTGCTCTGTCCTCTCCAGCACCTCTCCGAGGCTCATCTCCTCGCCATGGCCCAGCGGGGTGAAGCGCACCACGTCAATGGGTTCTAGGCGGTAGTAGAGGGTTCTCGATGGGAGCTTGTCTAGGTCGTGGATGCCTATTGCTACGTATCTCCTGTCGCCGCCCAGGCTTAGGTGGAGCTTCTCCTGGAACTGTATAAGCTCACGGAGATACTCGTCGTCGACATTAACACTCCAGACCACTGCTGCAAGTATATAGGGCCTTACGGCTACGTCGCCCTCGACGCGCACCGTGTACCCGCTGTCCCGTAGCTCGTACTTGGGGAGCCCGCGCGCCCTGCCGAGGAGCCCGTCGGCCTGCCTGGCTATTCCCTCGAGGCAGAACATGTCCGGGCGGTCAACCTCTACCTCGAACTCCACCATGCCATCGCTGGCTATCTCCGCCTCTATCTTCAGCCTCTCCGCTACGCGGAGCGCCTCCTCCAGGGGGAGGCGGAGAACCTCCTCTACGCGGCCAGGGCTAAAGCGGAGAACCGGCATATATCCACCACCTCACGGGCCTCTCCTCTATGCTCCCCACGTCCCTGGAGTAGAGGTCGCGGATGTCATTGACTCCATAGAGCGCCATTGCGAGCCTCTCTATCCCCATGCCCCACGCCGCGACCGGGTAGTCCACGCCTAGGGCCTGGAGCATCTCGGGGCGGAACATACCGGCCCCGAGGACCTCCATCCACTGCCCCTTTATCCGGACGTATCCCTCAACCGAGGGCTCGGTGAAGGGGAAGTAGGCTGGCCTGAACCGGTACTCGCGGAACCCGAGCCTCTCCAGGAACTCGGCCAGTATGCCGAGAAGCATCCTCAGACCCATGCCCTCCTCGGAGGCTATCCCATCCACCTGGTGGAACTCCGGGAGATGCTTCGCGTCTATCTTCTCGACGCGGTACACCCTGCCTATGGTGAAGTAGCGGAAGGGCGGAGTAGGCCTCGAGGCAAGCACCCTGGCCGAGACCGCGGTTGTGTGGCTCCGGAGTATCAGCCTAGCCGCCTGCTCGGGGCTCCAGCGGTACCTCCACCCAATGCTCCCGGCGAGCCCCTCCTCGTGGGCCCTCCTAACCCTCTCCACGAGCCCCTCAGGGAGTGCACCCTTCTCGGGCTGGGCCAAGTAGAAGGTGTCACGGGGGCTGCGGGCTGGATGGTACTGTGGCTGGAAGAGGACGTCGTAGTTCCAGAACTCCAGCTCCACCGGAGGCGCCTCAACCTCGACGAAACCCATCTCCTTCATAACGTCGCGTATATGCTCTATGAACTCCGCGAAGAAGTTGAGCCTACCAATACGGAGCCTCGGCGGCTCAGCGGCAACGTTGTAGCGGCGAAGGCTGTACCTCCTCCACTCACCCGAGGCGAGGAGCTCATGCGTAAGCGCGCCTATCTCAACCCTAACCCTCTCGAGAAGCCTCCCAGGGTCCTCCGGCACCTCGACAACCGTCTCCCTCTCACGGACCCTCTCGACGAGCCTACGGCGCCTCAGTAGACGGGCCTCATCCTCGCCCAGCTCCTCGCCACGCACCAGCTTCTCTAGGAGGCGCCTCTCCTCCGCCCTCGCCTCCTCCGGGCCGACACGTAGCTCCGCCACGCCCCCGCTGACCCTCACCCAGCCCTTCCTAGCCGCGTTTGAGACAGCTACCTGCAGCTCCTCGCCCAGGGCGCCGCGCAGCTCCCCCAGGGGAGCCCTGCCCCCCTTCTCAGCCAGGACACGGACAAGCCTCTCCTCGGGGAACCCCTCCGAGAGGTAGCGCCTCGCCTCATCGGTCAACCGGTACCCGGTGCGCTCCTCCTCCACGACGCGGAGGAGCCCCTTGCTCGCGAGGAGCCTCGCAACAGCCTCAACCCAGCTACGGTCAACGCCTAGGAGCCTCGCAAGCTCCTCGGAGCTGTAGCGCCCCCGCCCTACGCCCTTCTCCGCGAGGAGGCGGAGGAGGCGGTACTCCGACTCCGAGACAGGGACAACCGAGCCCAACAACCGGCCCCCAGTCCTGCACCGGGGCGGGCGCCGAGCAGGGGATATAAAACCCGGGAAGGAGCTCGGGGAGGACCTAGGCCTTGCCGAACTCATAGCACTGGCCCGGCTCCAGGATAACCACCTTGGTGTCAAGGCCGCGCTCTCGGATATACTTCTCTAGCTCCTTTGGATCCGCCTGTATCACCGGGAACGTGTTGTAGTGCATCGGTATAACCGTCTTGGCGCGCAGCATCTCAGCCGCCTTAGCGGCCTGGTAGGCATCCATAGTGAAGTGGCCACCTATCGGTAGAAGGGCTACATCAACGTCGTATAGCTCGCCTATGAGAGCCATCTCGGCTACAAGCCCCGTGTCTCCGGCATGATAGACGCTGCCCTCATTACCAATAATGAGCACGCCCGTCGGCGTGCCCCGGCTGCAGCTATGAGTAGCCGGGAAGAACATCACCTTGAGGTCAATGCCCGGAAGCCTCAGCGGGCCACCAATGTTGCCGCCGACGATCCTCTCGCTTGCCCCGACCTGCTCGGAGACGTAGTTAGCAACCTCATAGACAGATGCGAACACCGCCTTAGGATTCCTCTTCAGAATCTCTATAGCCTCGCCCAGGTGGTCACCGTGGTCATGCGTAACGACTACTAGGTCAACCTTGCCGTCGTAGTCCTCGACACGCACAGGAGACATAGGATTACTCAGCCAGGGGTCGATGAGGACTGTGTACCCGTCAATCCTCACCTCGAACGCCGAGTGACCAAGCCACTTGACGCAAGCCATCGGCTAAGCACCTCCGGCCACGCACTGCTCCAGGACGAGGGACTATCATAATGACGTCACGGGGTGTATTCACGGTTAAGCATCAAGAGAGGGCCGGAAGCAGAGGAGGGAAACCCGTCACAAGCGAAGCCAACAAGGGGCGACGGGCACCTGGGAGGGAGATATGGGAGAAGCGGGTAGGGACCAACCGGTTGCGGCGAGAGGGCCCGATCCCGGCTTGGGGGAGCTGCGGGGCCTCGCGGACCCCACAGCTACCCCCAACGCGGCCGGCTTAACTTCCGGGTTCGACATGAGTCCGGGTGTTGCCCGGCCGCTATGGCCGG
>JALUFI010000153.1 GCA_027043685.1 Pyrodictiaceae archaeon | reverse complement strand
CGCTGTTCTCGTCTACATAGCCTCGACGTTCCTCTACGCCGCTCGTACCTATATTGTCTTCCATTGGTCCGGTATGGGGAGGCTTCGGTTCCGCGACGCCTATGCAGCCTACCTCGTCAACATATTTGTCAACAATATCACTCCGAGCGCGAGGGCGGGGGGCGAGCTTGTGAGAGCGTACATTCTGCAGCGCAGCAGTGGCACAAGGCTAGTCAACGTGATAAACTTGATCGCCTTTGAACGTGTGACTGAGGCGATAGCTGTCGCTGCCCTCGCGGTACTGGCTCTGGTGTATGGCCTTGTCACGGATGTGAGGAGTAGCCTCTACCTGGTGGCTGTAGTCGGACTGATAGTTGGGGGTCTCGTCCTTCTCTACCATTACTGGGACCGGATACTCATCCTAGCCGAGAAGAAGCTGCTGCGTAGCGACGCGGATGAGGAGGAGCTGCTGCGTGGAAGGGTGGATCTACGGCATCTGATGGAGAGCAAGGGGCTCCTTGCCCTAGGTGTGGCGGTCGGTCTCTCGATGTGGCTCCTGGATGCCACGAGGCTTTACCTGATAGCGCTGGCTGTTGGCGTCAATAAGCCGTTTACAGTGTTTGTAGCGGTTTCGCTGCTCTACGGCGTGCTCGGTGTTATAGCGTTCACGCCCGGCGGTCTCGGAATAATTGAGGGTGGTCTCACCGCGATACTTGCCGCGGCGGGGATAGACGCGGATAACGCTCTTGCGATAACATTAATAGAGAGGCTCATATCGTATGGCCTGGGTAGCCTGCTAGGGCTGATAGCGCTGCTCGCCACCGGGGGCAGTATGGCTTGGAGACACTTAGGGTCGCGCTGGTATCAGACTGGTTCTACCCAAAGATAGGCGGCATAGAGACCCATATACATGAGCTGGCGCTCAACCTTCTCCGAGCCGGCCATGAGCCCCATGTAATAACCCATGACTATCGACACCACCCTGGGATGAGGGAATGGGATGACAGGAAGCTCCCGTATAGTGTCCACCGGCTCCACGGAAGCATATACATCAAGCGCGTCCACGTGAGCCTCGGCCCTGGTGCATTAATTGAGGCCAATCGGCTCTTCAAACGCCTGCGCTTCGACGTTACTCATGTGCATAGCATCTACAGCCCCTTGGGCGTAGCGCTCGCCAAGGTCTCCCGCGGCATACGTGACACGGGCGTCGCGGCAACAAACCACAGCCTCTTTAGCTGGAGCAGCAGGGTCTCGAGGCTAGTCGCGCCCCTTGTCCGTAGGAGCCTCCGCCACGTAGACGTATTCATCGCTGTCAGCAGGATTGTGGAGGAGGACACCAGGAGGCTCCTCGGCGACCGGCTCGGAGACCGCCCTGTACTGCGGATACCGAACGCCGTGGACCCCGTCTACTGGAGGCCGCCGGAGCCCGAGGAGAGGGAGAGGGCTCGCAAGCTCCTCGGGATAGGCTGGGACGAGTACACCGTGCTCGTCATAGGGAGGTTCACGAGGCGCAAGGCTGTTCACCGTGCGCCCCGGCTCGTGGCGGCTGCCGCCGAGAAGACTGGGCGGAGGACCAGGCTGCTCATAGTAGGGGATGGGGAGCTTCGACGCCTAGTCGAGGAGGAGGCTGCCAGGTATAGTAACGGTCTCCTCCGGGTGGACATACATGGGTTCCAGCCGAGGGAGAGGCTGCGCCTCTACTACTGGGCAGCCGACACCACGCTGGTAACGTCACGCATGGAGGCGTTCTCGATAACAGCCGTAGAGTCAATGGCCACCGGCACACCGGTGGTCGGGTACAGGGGCTGCGGCCTCGAGGACGTGGTGGCGCCGGGTACAGGGTTCCTGGCAGGCAGCGACGACGAGGTAGTAGAGGCGCTAGCCACGCTGGCTGTCGACGAGGAGCTGCGTCACCGCATGGCCGCGGCCGCGGCCCGGAGAGCCCAGGCACTCTTCACCTGGGACGCTGTTCTCCCCAAGATACTAGACGCATACCGCCTAGCAATAACGATAGCCGAGACGGAGGACAAGCACTACCTCCTCCACCGCGCTTGGCTAAAGATATCCCAGAGGCTCCGCGGAGGCAGCAACCGGGAAGCGGAGGAATGGACGGCGAGCTGGCGCACCGCCTGGGCCGGGTCGCGGCGATAACACTGGACGTGGAGCAGGACTGCCCCCCGTATCTCGAGACCACGAGGGGCATGGAGCAGGGGCTCCCCCGGCTACTAGACCTCTTCGCCGAGAAACGGGTCAAGGCAACACTGTTCTTCACAGCCGAGATGGCCGAAAAGTACCCCCACCTCGCCAAGAGGGCCGTGGACGAGGGCCACGAGATAGGGAGCCACGGCCACCACCACGAGAGATACGACAAGCTGGCACCGAGCGAGGCCGAACGCCTAGTGGAGAAGGCAACCAAGATACTCCGACGCTACACCGACAACGTGACCAGCTTCCGGGCCCCGAACCTCAAAAGGCCGCGCTGGCTCCTCCCAATACTGAAGCAACACGGATACACCATAGACAGCTCCGAGGCACTCTACAAGCCCCCATTCCCACGCAGGCCAAGGAAGGAGCAAGGACTAGTAATCATACCAGTCTCGGTAACCAGCAGCGTACTACGCCTACCCTGGAGACTCCAAGCCCTAATCCACCACGCACTGCCAGCACCACGCGTCTACTTCGCACACCCCTGGGAATACGTAGACATGACAAGGGAAAACATAAGGCTGGACTGCAGGCTAAACACAGGCGAAACCGCGCTACAGCTTCTAGGAGCACTCATAGACACGCTGAAGCGCGAGGGCTGGATAATAACAACAATAACGGGAGTCGCAAAGCTCATGGGAGGGTGAAACACCTCTTTGAACAGAGAGAGACGCGCCGAGAGGATCGCCCTTCTACATGAACTGTTCGAGGCCATGGGCGGGGGAGAGAAGCTTGCACTAGAGCTCGCAGCCGCCCTCCACAGCCTAGGCTACAGAGTGGCAATATACACTTCCAGGCTCGATAGAGAAGCTGCTGAAAGAATACTAGGCGTGAAGCTCGAAGGCATACGCATCATAGAGGTAGGCGAGCCCCCGTCCTCACGTCTCCTACGAATCCTTACCCACGAGCGCGGAGTAAGGCTACGTAGGCTCCTCATACTGGAACACGTGCTCAGAGAATACTCAGAGGAGCTGAGAGAGTACGATATAGTTGTTGAAACACAATCGAACATACCTACAAGCGTAGACATATCCTACATTCATTACCCCGCAGCAATAGACACCTACACCTCGCGCACGCTCGCGAGAATACTCTATAACACACTGACGAAAAGAACCATAAAGAAGCTCTACGGGGAACCGAAACTAACACTAACAAATTCAACATGGACAGCGGAAATCATTAAGAAGGTGTACAGGATTAGGGCGAATGTACTCCACCCACCTATAGACT
>JALUFI010000152.1 GCA_027043685.1 Pyrodictiaceae archaeon | reverse complement strand
GACGTGGACGAGGCGGCCGCCGCTGATGCACACATAATACACGTATTCATAGCCACCAGCGATATACACATGAGGCACAAGCTCCGCATGACCCGGGACCAGGTCGTGGAGGCGGCTGTAGCCGCTGTTGAGAGGGCCAGGGGCTACGGGGCAACGGTGCTCTTCTCCGCCGAGGACGCTACCAGGAGCGACCCGGGCTTCCTCCTCCGGGTCTACCGCTCCGTGGTGGAGGCGGGCGCCGACTACATCAACATACCGGACACAGTGGGCACCGCTACACCGTGGAGGATGGAGTGGCTGGTCTCACTGATAAGGAGGGGGCTGCCGGGCTGGGTCCGGATAGACGTGCACTGCCACGACGACTTCGGCCTAGCCGTCGCCAACACCCTGGCGGGTGTCCGGGCCGGCGCGGACGGCGTCCAGGTGACGGTGAACGGGTTCGGGGAGAGGGGAGGCAACGCCGCCCTAGAGGAGGTTGTCGCTGCGCTCCACTTCCTCATGGAGAGGAGGACCGGCGTGAGGATGGAGATGCTGACGAGGGTCAGCGAGGAGGTAGCTAGGATATTCGGTGTCAGCCTGCCGCCAAACAAGGCCGTTACCGGTAGGAACGCCTTCGCCCACGAAGCCGGTATACACGTCCACGGCGTGCTCCGGAACCCGGCCACCTATGAGCCGATGCCGCCGGAGGCCGTGGGGAACCGGAGGAGGATAGTGCTGGGCCGCCACAGCGGGAGGGCTGCTGTCGCCTACGCGCTGGAGCGGATGGGCCACCGCGCCACCAGGGAGCTCGTCGACTACGTCTACGCGAGGCTGAAGGAGGCAGCCCCCAGGGTGAAGAAGGTCGACGAGGAGACGATAGAGCGCTGGGTCTCCGAGTACTACGCCGAGAGGCTCGGGGTGGCGAGGGATGCAGCGGCGGCGGCGACCCGCTAGGGTTCTCGTAATCCCCGGCGACGGCGTCGGCCCCGAGGTGGTTGAGGCCGCTCTCCGCGTCCTCCGCGCCGCATCCACCCGGTGCGGCGCTTGGATCGAGACCCGCACCGCCCCCGCCGGCGACGCGGCGGCGAAGAGGCTCGGCTCCCCCCTGCCCCCGGAGACCAGGAGGCTCGCCGAGCACTGGGCGGACGCGATACTCAAGGGCCCGGTGGGGGAGACGGCGGCGGAGGTCGTCATCCCGCTGCGCCGCATAGCCGGGGCCTACGCTAACATAAGGCCGGCGAGGAGCCTGCCGGGAGTGGAGCCCGTGAAGCCCATAGACCTGGTGATTGTGAGGGAGAACCTGGAGGGCCTCTACTCGGGCATAGAGTGGGAGGTGCCCGGCGCAGCCTTCGCCGTCAAGGTCGCCACGGAGGCGGAGACGCGGAGGGTTGCGAGAACGGCGGCCGAGTACGCCTCTAGGAGGAGGCGCAGGGTGACAATCGTGGATAAGTCTAACGTGCTCCGGAGGGTGGACGGGCTCTTCAGGAGAGCAGCTATGGATGAGATTAAGAAGCTGTATCCAGGGATAGAGGTGGACGCGATGTACGTGGACGCGGCAGCGATGGAGATGGTGAGGAACCCGATGCGCTTCGACGTGGTGCTGACAATGAACCAGTACGGGGACATACTCAGCGACCTCGCGGCCCAGGTGGCCGGGGGACTCGGCCTAGCACCCTCCGCGAACATAGGCGAGGGGAAGGCCCTCTTCGAGCCCGTCCACGGCGCCGCCTGGGACATAGCGGGGAAGGGCGTGGCGAACCCCACAGCCATGATACTCTCGGCCGCGTTGATGCTGGACTGGCTCGGCTACGGCGAGGCCGCCTCGGCTGTCGAGAGGGCGGTGGAGGAGACACTCGCCCGGGGCGAGAAGACCCCGGACCTCGGCGGCGGCCTCACCACCATGGAGTACGCGGAGAGGGTCGCTGACCGGGTCTCCTGCACGGGGGGTGCTGGTGGTTGGTGAGCGCGGCCATCGAGGTACTCCGGAGCCACATGGTGGAGGGCCCCAGCGACCCGGGGCCCGGCGACGTCGTCGTAGCCAGGGTCGACATGGTGTTGATGAACGATGTGACCGCGTTGCTGGCTGAGAGGGTTCTCCGCGAGACCGGCGCGGCGGGGCTCGTGGACTGCCGCAGGGTGCCCGGGGTCATCGTCCTCGACCACTACTCGCCGGCCCCGACCCCTGAGGCCGCTACCGGGCACCGCTTGCTCCGCCGCTTCGCCCGGGAGAGGGGCTGCAGGCTCTACGACGTTGGCGACGGCATAATGCACCAGATAGCCCTCGAGGAGCTCGTGGAGCCCGGGATGCTGGTCGTGGGCGCGGACAGCCACACGATAACCTACGGGGCCCTCGGCGTCTTCTCCACCGGCGTGGGGAGCACGGAGGCCGCCTACGCCCTCGTCACGGGGAGGCTCTGGTTCCGCGTCCCCAGGCCCCTCTACGTAGAGGCCAGGGGCCGCCTCGGCGACATGGTGACGGGGAAGGACGTTGCCCTCCACCTCCTCGGCCAATGGGGCGGCAGCGGCGCCCTCTACCGCAGCGTGGAGTTCACCGGCGACCTCCGGGGCCTAGGGATGAGCGACAGGATAACCATAGCAAACATGATGGTGGAGGCTGGGGCGAAGACAGCGATATTCCCCGTGGACGCGGTGGCGGAGGACTGGCTCCGCGCAGCGAGGGGCAGGGGCCCAGCCACCAAGCCGCCCGTGCCCAGCCCCGGGGCCGGCGACGACGTGGAGAGCATTGACCTATCCAGCGTCGAGCCCATGCTCGCCCTGCCCGGCGCCCCCTACAACGCCGCCCCCGTCTCGGAGGCCGAGGGCACGGAGGTAGACATGGTGTTCATAGGGAGCTGCACCAACGGCCGCCTAGAGGACCTGGAGGCCGCGGCCAGGATACTCCGGGGGAGACGAGTCGCCCCCGGGACGAGGCTCATCGTGACCCCGGCGAGCAGGAGGGTGTACCGGGAGGCGCTGCGCCGCGGCATCCTGGAGAAGCTCCACGAGGCCGGCGCGGTAATCACTCCGCCGGGCTGCGGGGCCTGCTTCGGCGCCCACATGGGGGTGGCGGGGGACGACGAGGTAGTGGTATCTACGAGTAACAGGAACTTCCCGGGCCGCATGGGGTCGCCCAGGGCGAGGGTCTACCTCGCCAGCCCCTACACAGCCGCCGCGGCGGCGGCGACGGGCAGGATAACCGACCCCCGCGGCCTAGCCTAGCGCCGGGGCCCTCGCCCGGTACACGGTGAGCCCGCTGAGGCCGTGCCGGTACCCCGCGGCCACCGGGTGGCCGAGGACGCCGTGGAGCCACTCGAGCGCCTCCATGGCCTCCACGGGGTCCAGGGCGCAGGCGGTCCACACCCTTATCCTCGGAGGCCCCCTGAGCGGCGCCTCCACCCGCAGCACGGGCTCCGGGAGCCCACGGGCAGCGGCCTCCGCCAGCACCTCCCCCGCGGCGACTGGGTGCCTGG
>JALUFI010000151.1 GCA_027043685.1 Pyrodictiaceae archaeon | reverse complement strand
GGATACCGAGTTCGAGCGCCGTGTGGAGGAGGCCGAGAAGATAGCGCGCAGCCTCCGGGCCAGGGTGATAGCTTACTCGAGGAGGCGCCGCGAGCTGGGCGGGGTCGAGACGCTAAGCTCCATAGAGGAGCTGCGGGAGCTGCTCAACGAGGAGTAACGCCTCCCCCGTGGCCGCTGCTGCGCGCTCCACTATTTACCCCCGTATTGCCTCAGCGGCGGCGCCCACTGGGTGTGGATGCCGCCGTGGCCCTGAGGCTGCGCGACAGGGTGCCTATAGAGAGGCTGTTCGAGGCCGAGCCTGGCAAGGAGTACGTGATTGCCGGCTGGGTTGACACTGTCAGGGTTCACGGCAAGCTTGTATTCGTGGTTGTCCGGGACCGCTCCGGCAAGATACAAGTGGTTGCGAAGAAGAACGTGTCCGAGGAGGCCTGGAAGACAGCCAGGGAGCTTACGCCGGAGAGCGTTGTAGCTGTCCGCGGCGTGCTTGTCGAGAGCAAGGCCGCGCTCGGCGGCAGGGAGATACAGGCGAGGGAGATAGTCCTCCTCAACAAGGCCGACCCCTTACCGATAGATATACATGACCACACGAAGACCGTGCTGGCGAAGAGGCTGGACTGGCGCTTCCTCGATCTCCGCAACCCGCGCAACCAGGCAATATTCCTCATAGAGGCGGAGATGGCTAGGGCTGCTAGGGAGTGGTTCAACAGCAATGGGTTCGTAGAGATATTCACCTCTAAGATAGTCGGTGCCGCCACTGAGGGCGGAGCCGAGGTATTCAGCATAGTCTACTTTGATAAGCCGGCGTTCCTTGCCCAGTCGCCCCAGCTCTACAAGCAGCTCGGCGTGATAGCCGGCTTCGAGAGGGTCTACGAGATTGGGCCAGCGTTCCGCGCGGAGCCTCACCACACTACGAGGCACCTGACAGAGTACACTAGCGTGGACCTAGAGATGGGGTTCATAGACAGCTACGAGGACGTAATGGATGCCGTTGAGGGCGTCGTGCGGTCAATGGTTGAGGCGGCTGTGTCGCGGTACCGTAGGAAGATAGAGGAGTTCTTCCCCGACGCGGTGACCAAGCTTCCCCAGAGGTTCCCGAGGATAACGATGCGGGAGGCGTACAAGCTCCTCGAGCAGGCGGGCGTGAAGGTCGAGTGGGGCGAGGACCTCAGCAGCGAGGCCGAGAGGAAGCTGGGAGAGATAGTTGAGAAGGAGTATGGCTCGCCCATAGTCTTCGTAACGGAGTATCCGTGGAACGCCAGGCCCTTCTACACTATGAGGAAGCCCGACGACCCGGAGTGGACGCTGAGCTTTGACCTCCTCTTCCGCGGCCTCGAGATAGCGACCGGTGGGCAGCGTGAGCACCGCTACGAGGTGCTGAGGAAGCAGATCGAGGAGAAGGGGCTGAACCCTAGGAGCTTCGAGTGGTACCTCAACATGTTCCGCTACGGCGCGCCTCCCCACGGTGGCGCCGGCATCGGCCTGGAGAGGGTGGTTATGCAGACGCTCGGGCTCCCCAACATAAGGGAGGCGAGGCTGCTGCCCCGCGACCCGGAGAGGCTCGTCCCCTAGCGTGGCTGGCGCCTAGGCGGCTCCCTCTCCCTCGTTTGGAGGCTCGGCCCCCAGCGCCTCTTCAGCGCCCCCACGGCCTCTTGGGGCGCCGTGGGGGCTTCTGCGTCGTCTAGCCTCCTCACGGCCCGTGTTCAGCCGGCTGCCTTGCCCCGGGCGAGTAATATTACATCCCTACTTTATCAAGCGTGGAGATTCCTGGTGGGCCACGTCTATGAGGCACGGACACGGCGGCGACGAGCTTCACCGTAGCTGGCCCTTCGACGAGAAGCCCCTGCTAGTCTTCTGGGAGACTACGAAGGCGTGCATGCTCGCCTGTAAGCACTGCAGGGCATCCGCGATACTTGAGCCCCTGCCGGGTGAGCTTAGCCACGAGGAGGCTATGAGGCTGCTTGACGACCTTGCTGGCTTCGGGAAGCCGCTCCCGATACTCGTGTTCACGGGCGGCGACCCCTTGATGAGGAAGGATATCTGGCAGCTCGTCGCGAGGGCCAAGGAGCTCGGGTTCCGGGTTGCCCTCGCGCCTGCTGTCTCTCCTCTCCTCAACAAGGACGCTATAAAGAAGATGATTGACTATGGCATCGACGGTGTCAGTATAAGCATTGACGGCGCTAGGCCGGAGACTCATGACTCCATACGCGGCATTAAGGGCGTGTTTGAGCGCTCGGTCAAGGTTGTCCGTGAGATGATTGAGGCTGGGCTCCGTGTCCAGATAAACACGGCCGTTATGCGTGACAACGTGTTGGAGCTTGCTGACATGGTTAAGCTGCTGAAGGACCTGGGGGTCAATGTGTGGGAGGTGTTCTACCTCATCCCTGTCGGCAGGGCTCAGCGGGAACTCGACCTCACGCCCCAGGAGTGGGAGGATGTGAGCCACTTCCTCTACGAGGCCTCCAAGTACGGTATAGTGGTGCGGACGACCGAGGGCCCGATGTTCCGCCGCGTCGCGATCACGCGTAGGCTGCTCGAGCTTAACGGCTACGAGCCCGACGAGGTTCTGAGGCCCGGGGAGCTGTACCGTAGGCTGGTGGGTAGGCTTCGTGAGCTGCTGGGTGAGCCTGAGGGGAGGCCGCTGGCGACGACTACCGGCACCAGGGATGGCAAGGGCATAATATTCATCTCCCACGACGGCATAGTGTACCCGAGCGGCTTCATGCCCTATCCGCTCGGGAGTGTTAGGACCAAGAGCATCGTGGAGATATACAGGAACAACGAGATGCTGCGGAAGATAAGGAGGGCGGAGTTCCATGGACGCTGCGGTGTCTGCGAGTTCCGCGACATCTGTGGCGGGAGCAGGGCCAGGGCCTACCTGTTGAAGGGCGACCCGCTTGGCGAGGATCCGGCGTGCCCCTACCAGCCGGGCGAGTTCCGGGCACTTGTCGAGAAGTACCGGCTGGATGTTGAACGCGCGGTTAAGGAGATACGGGGGCTGCGCTACATCTGGGGCCTAAGCGCGCCCCGCGCCCAGTAAGGGCGTCAACTCTGCGCCGGCAAAGGGAGGTGTCGCAGGGAATGGCTGAGACCGGGCAGGTGGCTGAGCCCGTTGTGAGGCTTGAGCCCCGCTGGCTAGTGGATGCATTGATGGAGCTGCAGTACCGGTTCCCGCTGACCGAGGACCCCTACGCGGTTGTCGCGGAGCGGCTCGGCGTGGGGGAGGAGGAGCTGCTGCAGCACCTCCGGAGGCTGAACCAGGAGGGCATATTGAAGAGGGTGGGGTTCTACTTCAACTACCGCGCCGCCAGGAAGAAGGCCGCCCTCATAGCGCTCGCCACGGATAAGCCGGAGGAGGCGACGAGGTTCCTCGCCTCCAGGCTGCAGGTGACCCACAGCTACCTACGCATCCACCCCGTCTACAACCTCTGGGTGGTCGGCAAGCACAGCGACCCCGAGGAGATAGTCCGGGCTGCGCGAGAGGCCGCC
>JALUFI010000150.1 GCA_027043685.1 Pyrodictiaceae archaeon | reverse complement strand
ACTATTGAGATATACGCTTGTGGTGCGAAAAGAGAGCCGCTGGAGTCGCCGAGGAGGCGGGGGAGAAAGGGGCGTGCAGAGCCGGAGGGGGCTGGAGGAGTACCTGCGGTTCGAGGACGAGTGGCTAGCCTCGGCTGAGGACTACGCGAGGCAGGCCCTGGAGGCCTGCACCGGCTGCGGCATCTGCCTAGCGGCCTGCGTCTCCGCGAGGGCCCTGGGGCCCAGGTACAGCCCCCCGGAGAGGATACGCGCAGCTGCAGCCGTACTGCTCTCCCGCGGCGAGGCCGGGGAGAGGGAGCTGGAGCTGCTCTACACCTGCAGCCTCTGCGGCGCCTGCACAGCCGCCTGCCCAGCCGGGATAGAGGTGTGGCGCCTCGTCCACGCCGCCCGGCTCGCAGCCGCCAGGAAGGGGAGGCAGCCGCCAAGCATAGCGAGGATAGCCGAGAACGCTGCCCGGGGAGGCCACAGCTTCACCCCGAGCCCGGATAGGCCACGCCGCGTCCTCCGCGGGGCAGCGGAGAGGGCCGGCGTGGAGCCCGGGGCCCCCGGGGAGGCGCTCTACGTGCCCTCCCCCTTCGAGACCACGCTCTACCCCGACGTGCTGGAGGCAAGCCTGAGGCTGCTCCGCGGCAGCGGGGTCGAGGCAACGGTCTCCGAGAACGCCCTCGACCTCGGGGGCAACGCCGCGGTGGACGCCGCGAGGCCCTCCACGGGCCTGGCGCTGCTGGAGAAGGCGGTTGAGGAGGCGGAGAAGCTGGGGGCCCGCGTGATAGTGTTGAGCGGCTGCGGCGCCGACCACAAGCTCGCAGCCCTGGCCAGGGAGGCCGGGCTGAAGACCAGGATAGGCTTCAAGTCAATCTACGAGCTTGTCGAGCCAGAGCCCTGCAGGGGCTGCGTGCTCTTCCCCAGCTGCGGCCTCGCCCGCTTCTACACCAGGCCAGCCCCCGTGGTGAGGGGGGCCGCGGAGAGGGAGACGAGGGACCACCCGCCCTACACCAGGTGCTGCGGCGGCGGAGGAGGCCTCACCTACATCCGGGAGCAGCCCCTCCGAGGCCTACGTGACCGGATACTCGCTGCAAGGGCCCGCGAGCTAGCCAGGGAGGCGGGGGAGAAGACACTGGTCACCCCATGCATAAAGTGTAGCACAGCGATAAGGCAGGGAGCCCTCCTCGCAAAGCAGAGGCTGAGGGTCAAGCATCTAGCGGCGGTGCTGGCCGAGCCGCGTCGGCCACAGGGCTAGCCGCGACGGCTCGCCGCGCCCTCCAGGAGGCCGGGAAGGCTCCTCGGGGTATACACGATGCCCTCGACCTGGTAGCCGCTGGCCTCCAGGAAGGCTATGAAGCTGCGGTCAATCGTAAGCAGGGGCAGGCCCTCCGTCATCGCGGCAGCATAGTGCAGTGCGTCGATGTAGTCGCGGTGGCCGCGGTGGTAAATCTCGGAGGCCAGGGTGAACGCTCTGGCTCCCGGCAAGAGGGCGCGGTAGGTTCTCCGTATCGCCCTCACACCCAGCTCCACGCGGCCAAGCCTCTCGAGAGGGACGAGCTTGAGCGTCTTCCAGAGGGCCTCCAGGAGCCCAGCCTCAAGGTAGTAGACCTCCAGCATTCTAAACAGCTCTATGGCCCTCATAGCCTCCTCCTCGACCTCGATTCCGAGCGCTGGTAGGAGGAACGTGGTGTCAACCAGAACCCTTGGCCTGCCTCCCCCCGTCCTCGATGTACCTCTCCTGCTCCTCAATGCTATCCTCCTCCAGCTCCCTGAGACTCGTTCTCGCCACTTTCTCCCCCCGCAGCGAAAGCTCAACCGCGTCCGGCACCGGCTCCAGCACTATCCTACCGTCCTCCACACGCATCTCCAGCCGGCTCCCCTCCTCGATGCCAAGCATCTCCGCGACCCGCTTCGGGATTACGATGGTACGCTTCCTTCCGACCCGCACTTCGAGGGCCAGACTCAACCCTCTCCCTCGGAAGTAGAGGAGGGCCTCAGACCGCTGTAAAAATCGTCGTATCGGGTCCTCTGCGGCGAGGCGTGCACGGGTGGGAGGCCCGGGGGCCGATGCTCCATACACTCTTATCCAAGCAGCGCCGTAACCACGGGTAGGGTTAGGGGTAACCCTCTGGCAGGGACTCTGGGAGGTATGGTGCAATCGGAGGTGGGCATGTCGTGGCTGAGGGCGAGGTCCTCCTAATAACCACGGAGCAGCCCCCCACCGGGAAGGTCAAGGAGACCAAGGGCCTAGTCATAGCCGCGAGGCCGGTCAGCATCGCTGTCGCCGCGGCCGACGAGGAGCTGGAGGCGCTCCTCCAGAAGCTCCGCAGCGAGGCAGCCAAGAAGGGAGCCAACGCGGTTCTCGGCGTGAGGATAGACGTGCGCCGCGTGATAGGCGCGGGGCTGGAGTGGGTCCTCCTCCTAGCCTACGGCACAGCCGTCGTGCTGGAGTAAAGCGCTCCCAGGAGCCCCGGCTAGGAACGAGTTTCTTGGAGGGGCGTCCCCGCCTCCCCTCTCCCGCCTTCTCTCTAAGAGGGAGCCTCTCTCACCAGCCTCTCCCGGGTTCCCGGGAGCGGTGCCTCCGGGAGCAGTATGGGGTGGGTGGAGGCCCTTGACGTGGGTTCACCGGCCGGAGCCCTGGATGCTCGAGGTGGTGGCTGAGGCGCTTGGCCTGGACCGGGAGCGTGTGGAGGCTCTTGCCTCCAGGAGGACGATTCGGTTCAGGATGTTCCGGGGCGAGCTGCTCTACGCGCTGCTGCGCCGCTCTGTGGGGGAGCACTATGAGGGCACGGCGGTGCTGTTTGGCAGGGACTGGTGGAGGGTGGTTCCCGGGTATCCGCCTATCCAGAGGATGGTGTTGCCTAGCGTCGCTCTCCCAAGGCACTTCATAGACAAGATAATTGTTGAGGAGAAGATGAACGGCTACAATGTCAGGACAGTGGCGATCAACGGGAGGCTCTACGCTATCACGCGTGGCGGCTACATCTGCCCCTATACCACGAACAGGATAAGGAGGCTGTACGGCGAGAGGCTCCTCGAGCTGCTGCGCGAGCTGGGCGAGGAGGACCACGTTGTCGCGGGCGAGGTGGTGGGGCTCCGGAACCCCTACACCAGGTACTTCTACCCCGAGTCGCCCCGGTTCGGCTACTTCGTCTTCGACATCTTCCGCAAGGGGAAGCCCCTGCCCCCGCCCGAGAGGAGGGAGGTGTTGGAGAAGCACGGCGTCCCCGGCGTGAGGCAGCTAGGCGTGCTCGACAAGAACGACATCGAGGGGTTCAACAAGATAGTGGAGGCGCTTGAGAGGGAGGGCAGGGAGGGAGTCGTCGTCAAGGACCCCGGGTACCGGGTGCCCCCGCTCAAGTACACCACGGGCCGCACCAACATAGGCGACATAAGGTACGGGATGCAGTACTTCATGGAGGAGGGCCGGAGCTTCATCTTCTCCAGGGTGCTCCGCGAGATATTCCGCGCCTACGAGAGGGACATGAAGCCCCTTGAGCTGCAGCGCCTCGCCACCGAGCTGGGG
>JALUFI010000149.1 GCA_027043685.1 Pyrodictiaceae archaeon | reverse complement strand
GCCAGGTCCCCGTTACCCCACAATTGTGGGCCCTGGCCGCTTATACGTCGGAGCCGGGCCGCTTGTTCGGCGAGAGCCGTACAGTTCAGCTCAATCAATCATTCTAGAATTGGGAATGGTAAGCTGTGAATACTCCACCGGGCCGGCCGCGCCCCGGAACCGGTGAGCGAGAGCCATGGTCGACGCAATGGATACACTGCTGGTCTTCGCGGGCGGAGGCCTAGGCGCGATAAGCAGGTGGCTGCTCTCAGACGCGGTGCAGCGCCACGCCCCATGGGCCGAGCTCATGCCCTGGGGCACACTGGTAGTCAACGTGCTCGGCAGCCTCCTGCTAGGCTTCATAATGGCGGCAAGCCTCCACGGCTTCCTCACACGAGAACAGAGGCTGCTCTGGGCAACCGGGTTCGCCGGGGGCTTCACGACCTTCAGCACCTTCAGCTACGAGACAGCAAAGCTCCTCGAAGACGCACCACTATACGCGGCAGCCAATATAACACTAAACATCACGCTAGGCCTGCTAGCCGTCTACCTAGGCCACGCACTAGCCGCGCTCCTAGTGGCGAGACCCAAGTAGCCCCTCACCCAGCAACCATCTGGAAGAGGGAGAGCAACCCGTAACAAGCGATCCACTAACCTCTACACCCTGGGGCCTGAGAGCCATGACGCAGGAACCCCTACTCGACAAGTACCCCCGCTGGCTACGCCTCCGCATCTACATCGGCGAGAGGGACCACTACCACGGGAAGCCTCTCTACCTATACATCCTCCACCTCTTGAAGAGCAAGGGCATCAAGGGAGCCACCGTCTACCGCGGCATAGCGGGCTACGGCTCCCACAGCCTGATACACGTCGCCGACATACTCCGTCTCAGCGAGGACCTACCAGTAGTCATAGAAGTCATAGACGAGGCAGAAGCCCTAGAGAAAGTCATAGACGATGTAGAGAAAGTGGTCAAGGAGGGTCTCATAACCCTGGAGCCGATATACGTGGTCTACTACGGCCACGAGAAGAAGTAGCGTACCCCAGGCGTGGAGAACCTGAGAAACACGGAACCCGTTTTAGTAAACACCCATTCTAAACACTGCCTCCTCGCCCTCAGCCAGGGCCCCCTGCCCGGGCTGGGCGGAGAGGAACCCCAATGCCGCGAACACCGCGCCGAACGCCGTCAACGCCTTAGCCAGCGCCGTTGTGCCGCCGATCGCTGCCAGGAGGCCGCCCGCGGCCTGGCTGGCCCAGGCGACGCCGCCCCAGTCGACTGCCGCCGCCGCGCCGCTGCTTGCCTGCTGGGCCGCCGCGGCGCTGCCGGGCGCAGCTAGGAGCCAGCCGACGGCGAGTGCGACCGCGGCTACCTGGAGAGCCGTGTTCCTCTGCCGTACACCGAGCAGCCATATAGCAGCAATGCTGAGTATGTAGTAGAGCAGCACCATCACACCGCCCAGGCCCGCGACGCCCTCGCCACCGTACCCATTCTTCCCCGCGACAATCGCGGCGACACCAGCCAGCCCCGCCAGCCCTATCCAGGCGTAGAGCGGCTTCCTCTCCTCAGCCCCGTAGGCGAGCCACCCCGCAGAGGTAAGCACAGCAGACCCTGGGCCAGCGAACGGCGTGGAAAGGTAACCCGCAGCCAAGAGGAGCCTACCGAAACCCACAGCTCAGCCCCCGGAGCAGAAGGCTTCCAGGAGACGAGGCACCGCTAAGCCGCCGAGGACCCAGTGACACCCACGGATTACAGAACCAGAGACCAGGCCGGAAACCAGGGCAAGGAGGGCCCCGGGGAAGGGGGGCCCACACACGGGGCGCCAAGGGAAAGATGGAGGGGCAAGGGAGACTACTTCTTCGCGTAGAGCCAGCAGGCGACGCTGTGGCCGCGCCCCATGTCTATCAGCGGGGGTTCCTGGGTCTCGCAGCGGCTCCGCACCCACTCGTTCTCGTCGTAGGCCACGCAGCGCGGCCGGAACCTGCAGCCCGGCGGGATGTCGACAGCCGAGGTTACCTCGCCCTTTATCTTGAGCTCGCGGAGCCTCTTCCTGTTCTCCGGGTCAGGCTCCGGGATAGCAGCCATCAACGCCCTAGTGTACGGGTGCAACGGGTTAGAGATTACCTCGTCAGTCGGACCCATCTCAACTATCTTGCCGACATACATTATCGCTATCCGGTCACACACGTACCGGGCAAGCGCCAGGTCATGCGTTATGAAAAGCTGGGCCATGTTGAACTGGCGGCGCAGCTGGTCAAGTATCTCCAAGACCTCCGCGCGGATAGACACATCGAGCATCGACACTGGCTCATCGCTAACCATGAACCGGGGGTTCAGTATCAACGCCCTCGCTATGGCGACACGCTGCCTCTGCCCACCGCTCAGCTGGTGCGGGTAGCGGTCAAGGAACTCGTCGGGAGGCGTCAGCTTAACAGTCTCAAGAACCTTCACTATCCTCTCGAGCCGCTCCTCCGGCGTAGAGCCAATGTTATGGACTATCAGTGGCTCCTCGAGTATGTCGCGGACACGGAGCCGGGGGTTGAGGCTGCCGAAGGGGTCCTGGAAGATTATCTGCAGCTCCCTGCGCAGCGGCTTGAACAGCTTCTCCGGCACAGCGTAGACATCGACCACGCCCTCCTCGGGGATGGCGTGGCTCGGCAGCCTGGGCGCAACCTCCTCGAAGAGCTTCCTGGAGGGCCGGAACAACACCCTGCCACTCATAATGTTCTCGGGCGGGGTCAGCCGGACAAGCGTACGCCCAGTCGTCGACTTTCCGCAGCCGCTCTCGCCGGCGAGGCAGAAGGTCTCACCCTCCCGTATCTCGAAGCTCACACCATCCACGGCGTGCACGAAGCGCCTCTGCCTGCTCAGCAGCGAGGCCAGCAGACCCTTGGTCAGGGGGAACCAGACGCGGAGGTCCTCCGCCTTGATCACGTAGCTGTCTCCGGGCATCCATGCATCACCCCCTGCCTCCACTGCGTCACATCCTCTTCAGCCTGGGCTCCACCACGGTCTCCATCGCCAGGCCCAGGAACACGAACGCCACGCTCATCAAGCCCATCAGCAGGCCCGGTGGCAGTATCCACCACCAGATGTTGTAGTTGCCGCCACCCGAGGAGATGTAGTCACGTGCCAGCGCCAGCACCGTGCCCCAGGTCGGCAGGTTGTGGCGTATACCCAGCACGCTCAGGCCAGCCTCCGTCAGTATCGCGCCGGGCACGTTGAAGACCAGGGCAGCCATGGCATACGGGATTATCTGCGGCAGCACATGCCTCAGTATAATCCTTGCATTCGACGCCCCAATAGCCTTAGCCGCGTCGATGTAGGGCTCCGACTTAATGCTTAGAGTCATGGACCTCACCACGAGCGCTAGGTAGCCCCATCCCAGGATGACGAGGAACAGTATTATCACCCAGAGCATGCCCCAGCCGCTCACACCCTCCCTCTGCAGCGCGGCACCGATCAGCACAAGTATGGGCAGTACCGGTATGTTGCTGATAATATCTATAGTCCTCTGTATGACCTCGTCCACCCAGCCACCATAGTAGCCGCTAACCACGCCCACAACGACACCAATAATAACGTTCAGCACGGCTGCCACGAAGCCTATCAACAGCTCGATAGGGAACGCATAGAGCAGTGCCTCGTAAAGGTCACGGCCCTTATCATCAGTACCCATGAGCCCGTACGCGTTTCCCTGCACAACGCCCTCCACGCTCTGCACACCAATAGTGCCAGCGTTTATCGCGCGGACCAGCAGCCTCGGGTCAACATTGCGCGCGAGATACGTGAACACGACCTCAATGGTATAGGTGCCCTTGAGCGGCTTAATCTCATGGGTATCGGGGTCATACTCGCCGAACGCTAGCCTCGCAGCATTGTTCTGAGCATACGTCTGCGTCATGTTAACGCCTCTCTTGTTATAGTACTCGACGAGCTGGAGACCCACCGTCTTGTCAGAGAACCTTATTGGAGACTTCACCGTCGCGAGATCAGCCAGCGTCATGGGGTTAGGGCTGTTGAGCAGAAGCACTAAGCCATCGGGCCGGTGGAGGAAGACATACGCTATCACAGTGATATCTTGGGGCTTAACCACTCCCATCGGCGTCCTGAGCGTCGCGTTAGTCACGTTCCTTGCATAGACGAGCACACCCTGCGGAAACGCGTCCGCAGGCAACGTATAGTTGAAGCTAAACGTCTGCACCACGCCGAACAAGGTGACCCCTGCAACCTGTTTCGGCTGAAGGTAGAGCTGCGTCGTACCATTATTCAGCACAACGTCCACGAAGGGCGCTACGGGGACCCCGAAGTAGCTGACCCAGCTAGGCGGCACCGTCTTCGGGTACTTCTCCCAATACTTCACATTATTCCAGAGGTCGGGGAAGTTCCTAGGCACAGCAACAAGGGAATATAGCGAAACCACGACGAAGAACAGTATGAGCCCGATACCGATTTTCCCCATCAGCTGGCCCTTGACCTCAGTGAATATCTCCTCGACCTCGCGGAACCTTTCCCCCAGCAACGCCACGCCCCGTCACCCCCTTCACGACAGTAGAAGAGATGCGCGAAGAGACGCTGCAACAACATCTACGCATAGACCAAAAAGGCTCATCAGTACCTCACCCTCGGGTCAAGCAATATGTACAGCACCTCGAGTATGAAGCGCGCCACAACGTACACCAGCGTAGTCATGTATATCAGCGCTATAATCGTTGGCGCATCGCCGCTCATGATGGCAGCATAGTAGAGGGACCCCATGCCAGGCCAGCCGAACACGCTCTCAGTTATAATGAAGCCGCCTATGCTTAGCGCCAGGTTGAGAATAACGATTGTTAGGACCGGGCCAGCGATGACCCTCAGCACGTAGCGCCGCACCACAAGCTTCTCCGGCAACCCCTTGGCCCTCGCGACAGCCACGTAGTCCTCGCCGACGACGCGTATCGCTATTGCACGGACGCTGTACAGCCAGGACCCCAGGAACGATATCACTACAACCACTATCGGGAGCCACGCATACCTCAATATCTCAATGAAGTTATGTATAGGGTCGTTCCAGAAGTGGTTGATATAGTAGATTACGTCGCGGTACCTCGTCGGCGCGATGTGGAGATAGTAGCCGAAGAAGAATATAGCTATCAGCGCAATCCACCAGACCGGCAACGCATTCATTATCGCCGCATATGTTATAGCAGCCTTGTCAGCCAAGCTGCCACGCTTGTACGCAATCATCGGGCCCAGGTAAAGCACTATGACCGCGCATATCGCCTCAGCCACCGTTATCATAACAACAGTCCTAGGCAGAACCTCGAGAATAGCAGTGCTGACCTTCAGCGGAAGCTGCTCACCCACAACGTTGGCAACCTGCTCCTGCTGGACATAGCCCAGGTCGAGCTTCAATGTACGCAGAGCCATAGGGATGACTCTATCGTACCAGGGCTTATCAAGGCCGTAGAGGTGGATCAGTCTCTTCTTATACTCTTCTACGAGCTGCAGGATTTTCGTCGTCGGCACGTTTTGGCGCTGAAGACTCTGCTTATATGCCTGCACCTGGCCCTGAATAATGGCCTCTAGTACCTGCTTATCATAACCAGTAGCGCCGATTATAACGGCAGTCAACAAGACAACGATTACCAGGACTATTGCAAGGTATATTCCACGCTTAACCAGTATCGTCGCTACACGCGAGGAGGCCATAAAGGGCGCCCACGATGCAACCCCGCTCACCAAACCCCCTAAAAAATTATCCTAAGACCGTTGAGCAAAACAGCAGCGTCCCCACCAACGGTGGGAACAAGGATGCGCAGGGGAAGCCCCTACACGCGAGAAGAGACGTGGCCGGGAGAAGCTGTGCTACAGTAGCTTGTATAGAGGAAAAACAGGCTCGGGGAAGCCCCCGCTAGCTCTGTCGACTCTTAGCTGCTCTGCCTCTTGAACAGCAGCGCTATCGCTATCAGTATCAGTATTAGGTTGATCACGCTTATCGTTACTGCTAGGTTGGCCTTGGAGGCCGCGCTGTCTGCTGCGCTGGCGGCCTTGTTGGCGGCCCTAACGGCCTTCTGTACGTCGCCGGTGGTTGCCACGTTCTGGCAGTTGTTCTGGAGGTTCTTGGTCTGCTGGCTTAGCTGGTCAATCTTCTGGCCTATCTGGGTTATAGCGGTGCTTACCTTTGTTATCTGCTGGCCTAGGGTCTGCACTGTCTGGGTTATGCTCTGGGTTAGCTGCTGTAGCTGCTGAGCTAGCTGCTTGCCTAGCGCACTCTGCAGGTTCTGTAGCTGCTGGGCTAGCTGCTGCAGCTGCTGCGCCTGCTGCTGTAGCTGCTTCTGTAGCTGCTGGACCTGCTGCTGGGTCTGCTGTAGCTGCTGCTGGAGCTGCTGCACCTGCTGGCCAGCGGGCCTAGCGGTAGTCTGCAGGATTATGGTCTTCTGGGCGGGTAGGGCTACCTGGTCGCTGTAGGCTATGATGGTTAGCTCGTAGGCGCTGAACTCAGCCAGCTTGCCGGTGACGCTGGCAGGCAGCTCGATTATGAAGCCGCCGGGCGCCTTCTTGGCCTCGCCGGTTGCGAGTATCTTGCCGGTGGCGGGGTCGCGTAGCAGGTACTTCACGTGCAGCGGCGGCAGGCCGGTGACGGCGACGGTTATCTTGGCGGGCTTGCCGGGAGCTACTATCGGGGCCACCACGTTCACTATCTTAGTCGGGGTCGGTAGGCCGAATACCCAGGTGGTGGGGCCGAACGGGTAGCTGGGGTCGCGGTAGGCCTCCAGCTCCAGCATGTCCTTGTCCTTGTTGAACATTACTAGCTTGAATGGGCCGTCGCTTATCCAGGCGTTGTGGTACTCGTCTATCCACTTGATGTCGGCCTGGACGCGCTCCTGGAACCACTTGTCGGCGTCGCCGCCGGGCACCGGCACCATGCCGTTGGGCAGGGTTATGTAGCTCTTGTAGAGCTTGTCGAACTCGCCGTTAGCCAGCTCCTCTAGGGCCTTCTTTATCGCCTCGGCGTGGTCGGGCAGCACTAGGTTGATGTGCGGAATGTTGCTGCTCTTGGCCCTCGTGTCGCTGAGCGCGTAGGTCTTCTTCTGGAACGCTAGGTAGAACATCGCGAACCTTATCTCGGCAGGTATGGTGAAGGCGTCGAGGCCGCTGAGGGCGAAGTCGGCTATGTAGTTGGGGTCGAAGTGCCAGTAGTTGAGGTATATCTCCATCTTCATCTTGCCTGGGAACACCCTTATCGCGACTATCTTGTTGAAGGTCTGCCTCGCTGGGCCGGCTATGCTGCTCTCCAGGCTGGCCTTCTGCGGGTTATAGACCAGGTCAAGCCAGGTGGCCCACCAGGCTAGTATGTCGGCACAGACTATTGGCTGGCCGTTCTGCCACTTAGTGCCTATCAGCTTGCTTAGGTCGAGGATGACCACGCTGGTGGCGTTGGTGCGGCCCAGGTCCTTAGCGTATACCCACTTGTGGTGCTTGGCGTCCCACCAGATGGCGTCGTCGGGCACCTTTATCTTGCCGGTGGGGCCGGCGGTCTTGACGGTGAAGCTCACCCTGAAGGGTATGGGCTCGCCGTTGAACGGGTGCCTCCATATCAGCGGGTCGTAGGTCGCTAGCGCTGGGTCAACGCTGTAGACGTCGCTGAAGCCGCCGTAGGGGTCCCAGATTGTGGCAGCGGTGAATACGTGTAGGTGGCCTATCTTGATGGTGTCCTTGCCGGGTATGTACATGCCGCGGTAGAAGAATGGGTTCCTTAGGCCGGCGCCTAGGTCAAGGGTTACGCCCTTGACGTCGCTGCGGGCGGGGTAGGTGCTTAGGGTGGCGGCTATCCATATCCTTATGCTCTCCTGTATGCCTAGCTCGGTGCCCATGCGTAGGTCGTGTATCCACTGCTTCTTGCTAGTTATCATGATCGTCTTGTTGCCTATGAGGCCCTTCTGCTTGAGCATCAGGTATAGCAGGTAGTTGCTCTGCTCAAGCTTCTTGGGGTCTATGCGGCTGTTGGCGGTGAGCATGCTGTAGTAGTCTATGGTGTAGTTCCTGTAGCTCCAGTAGGTGTTGTCGCCCCAGCCGGGCGCCCAGCCTAGCCAGTCGGCGGCGAACTGTGCTAGTGTCCACGGGTCCCAGCGGTCGAGGGCGCCCTTGCCCCAGCCCTCGGTGTAGAAGCTCCACTTGAAGGCCTTGGGGTCGGTGAAGTAGACGGTGGGTATGGCCTGGCTGAAGGGCACTATCTCCCTTATTACCTTGAAGCCTATTATCTTCTCCAGGTTGTCGGCGAACAGGTTGCCTATGTCGTAGCGCTCGTCCTCCTGCCTTATGATGCCTATCACTGTTATTGGCTTACCGTTATAGTACCAGGTGCCGCCCTTGTATACTGCGCCTACCTTGCTGAGCACGTTGGCTATGATGCTCTTGGCGAGGTCGGGGTTGTAGCTGAACTTGTACTTGGCCACTATGTCGACTAGCTGCACGTATACGGGGTCGTCGGGGCCGTAGAACGCGTACTTGGGTATGGCGAAGCCCTTGTAGATGTTCTTGACTATGTAGTCCCTGTCTATTAGGTAGTTGAGGGCGAAGCGTATCTTGCGGAAGCAGAACGGGTTGATGTCCATCTGGTTGCTGGCCCATATCTGCTTAGCGTTGGCGGGTAGGCTGGGTAGCTTGGCACATAGCTCCACGACCGTTATGTTGGTCTTGTTTATCGGTATGCCTATGAACGGCGCGTTGTTGAGGAGGGTTAGGTTAGCGTTAGGCGGTATGTAGGTAGCGTACTCTATGTTCTCGGGCACGGTGCCGAGGACCTGGGCGGCGGTCTTCTTGTCGTACTTGCCGGGCAGCACGACTATCTGTACCGGGGCGGGGTTGAGGCCTATGTCTACTAGGCCGCTGGGGGCCTGGTAGAGCTTGATGCCGGGCTTGCCGGCTAGCTGCTGGGCCGCGCTGGGCCTTAGGCCGAATAGGTAGACATCGATCTGGCCGCTTTCGAGTGCTTGTACCGCGTTCTGGAGTGACACGCCCATCCATATTACTTTGTTCGTTGCTGGGCCCTTCTCGGTCTGGGCGTAGCTGACTGCGGCGCCTAGGGTGGGGGCGAGCAGCAGTGCTAGTACTAGGAGAGAAGCTAGGCGCCTCATGGCTGCGCCACCTTCGCTTCATGCCCCAAAAGTTAAGCGAGGGGAATATAAAATTTCCCAGAGACTCGGCATGCGGTGAGGCTATAGGCACGCCTCCTATACAGCACCCTATACCTTAGAGATTTTAAATTGTAATTCGGGTTGTCTCCGGCGGCACGCATTCTCCACGCCCTCAGCGTCTGAGCCGCCGTCTCGGCAGAGCGGCGTAGAGCGCTGCGAGGGCTGCGGCAGCCGCGGCTGCGCGGAGCAGGGGCGAGGCCCGGGCCTCCACCTCGACGCCCCCGCCGGGGCCGTAGACTGTCGTTGTGCTGAGATCGAGGAGCAGGGGGGCGGGGTTGCGGGGCTCGACGAGGCAGCCCCGGGGCAGCGGCCTGGCCTCGAGGAGCGCTGCATGGGGACATGTTTTCGCGAGGACCCGGGGCGACTCGGTCTTAATCTCCAGCAGCGCGGTGCCGTGTATCAGCGGGTAGTATATCCAGGTCGTGTTTAGGACTCCGGGGCGCGGCGCCCACATGAAGGTAGGGGGCACCTCGTCCCCGGTGCTTAGCTTGAGGTACACCGTGTCTAGGAGGCCCCAGGTGGGCGGGGTGGCGGCGCCGGGCCTGGGGGGCAGGGTTATGGTCTCGGTTCCTGCCTTCGGATTGCAGCTGCTCGGCGTGCACGGCGTGTATATGAGCTCAAGCGCCTTTGCCTCGGCTGTGCCGTTGCCCTGGAAGCCTAGGAGCTTCGCGGTGAAGACTCCCCAGGCCGTGCCCCTGGCTGAGGCCGCTAGCAGTGGTCCTCCGAGGGCCACGTAGCCTAGGAGGAGCGCTACGAGCAGCAGCAATAGCCTTGCAGCCCGGCGGAGCCTCCGGCGCCCCGGCAAACTATTGCACCGTGACTGCGGCCGGGGGACGGGACCCGGGGGTTAGGCCTAGCGGTGCTCCTCGGGCTCCTCCAGCCCGCTTAGCCGGAGCACCGCGCCCGCGCTCAGGGCACCGGTGCCCGCCAAGGCGGCGGCGAGGGCAGGGACGGAGAGCCAGAGGAAGGGGTGCCTGTTGTACCTCGCCTCCACGTCGACGCGGAGCACTGCTGGCGTCTTGGCGTCTATTAGGACGCCGTCTAGCCCGTGGGCGTGGAGGACCCTGGCCTCGCCTTCGCGTAGGCTGGCGGAGGCAACCCTCTCCGCGCCGTGGAGAAGGATTATCCTCACCGGGCCGGGGCACTTGGCACACGTTACCGTAATTGTTAGGTTCTTTGCCTCGCTGGGCTCGAGGCCTGGGATTGCTTTCAGGGCGAGGGAGGCCGCGGGGTAGAGGTGGGTGCCGCTGATGCTCAGCGTGGCTGTGCCGCTGGCCGTGGAGGGGTAGGTTGCGCTGGCCGCCACCGCGGCCAGGAAGCCGGCTGCGAGTAAAACGAGGCCTGCGTAGATGTAGCGCTTAGCGGTGCTCACCGGGCCGCCACACCCCGGGGGTGCCCCGGGGGCGCAGCTACCCCCTCATTAGTAGCGGGGGTAGCGGCGGGTGCGGAAGCCGCGGAAGCCGCCGCTGCTCCTCCTCGGGGGCCTCCAGTCGGGGGGTGCCCGGGGCGTGTTCTCGGGCACCTCGTCCTCCCTCGGGGCCTCCGAGTCGTCGAGCGTCTTTATCTCGCCGCGGCTCCCCACGTTGAGGACTACCTGGCCGCGGTACGCGGTGGTCCAGGCCCCGTTTATCTCGACGGCGGAGCCGGGCTCTATGTTGCCGGCCGCGTGGCCCCAGAGGGTGAGGCGGACGCGGCCCGTATCGTCCCCGACCACTGCCTCGCTTATGGTGCGGGGCCCCTTGCGGGTGTTCACGGTCTTGGGGGGCTCCGCCTCGAGAACGCGGACCCGGACGCTCACGTTGTCCATTCCGGGCTTGAGGTCGGAGACCTTGGTTACGTGGTTCTCCTGCTCCGACATGGGTTCCAGACTCCTACGCAGCTACGGATACGGACAGCTACCCTACCAGCTGCTAGCAGTCTTTAAGCGTTCCGGCCCCTCTCTACCGGCTCCACCGGCCGGCCTAGCCGCCTCCAGGGGCGGTGTGGAGGCTGGCCTGTGGCGAGCCCCTGCGGGGGCGGTGAGCGGGGCGATGGTAGCCGCCGAAGCCCGCTCTTCCCTCCACTAGCCCGGCGCCTCCTCTGCCCGTTCCTGCCCTGTTCCCGGTAGGTGCGTCTTCGTGAAAGCGTAGGGGAGTAGCTCTCCGAGGCTCCAGGTGCAGGTCTTCCCGCTTCTCGCCGAGTGGCTTGCCACGGGTGTCTCGGGGCCGGCGAACTCCGCGATTACTTGGCGGCAGGCCCCGCAGGGGGGTAGGGGCTCCTCTGTGTCGGAGACCACTGCTACGGCCTCCACGCGTCTAGCGCCCGCAGTTACCATTGCGGCTACGGCGTTTCTCTCGGCGCATATGGTTAGCCCGTAGCTTGCGTTCTCAACGTTTACCCCCAGGTGGATGCGGCCATTCTCGTCTAGCACCGCGGCGGCTACGTGGACCCCGCTGTAGGGGGCGTAGCTGTGGGGGAGCACCTCGAGGGCCTTCTCGGCGAGGAGGCGGAGCCTCTCGGGGAGCCAGTCCAGGCCCCTGCCGCACCTCGCCACCGCTGCCCAGCCCTCCGTGGGGCGGCGTGGGTGCTACCGGTGCGTTACTGGTTTGCCCGTCCCCGCTGCGGAGGAGGCTGCGTCTCCGCTCCCCGTGGTGCTACCCGTGTCTCTATGGGGGCCCCGGGGGTATAGGCCCTGCTTGGGGGCGAGTATCTGATTGGGTGGGACGCGTGAGCCTCGCAGTAGAGGAACACGTGTTCGCGAGCCTCGCGGCCTCCCTCGGGGAGTCCCCGGCCGGCGTGGAGGGGGCGGAGCCCCACCACGGCCTCTCCATGATAAGGTTCATGGCTGATGTCCGGACCGTGGTCAACGCGTTGATGCTGGGTGCGGGGCTGGAG
>JALUFI010000148.1:2861-3535 GCA_027043685.1 Pyrodictiaceae archaeon | reverse complement strand
CGGCAGCCATTGCAGGTAACCCCGTGGCAGCGGGTCGTCTTTACCGGCGTTAATAGTTGTCGCCCAGCATGCTACCCTCAATGTTTGCCCTCCGGCGTCATCCGCTTTATTATCGGCAGTGCCGCGAGGTAGCCGAGCACCGGCGAGAGCACGGCAAGAGTGGCGCCGAGGGCTAGCAGAGCGGTGTCGCCCTCCCTGCGGCCCAGTAGCGCCAGGTAAAGCCCAATAACAGCTATTGGTACAAGAAAGGCGTTCACTACAAGCATACCCTTGAGCAGCAGGTGCCTCGCCTCCTCCCTGTCCATCACCGCGTCCCCCCTTTCTCGTCTAGGAGCCTCCCGAGCTCCTCCAGTACGCTCCTCGCCTTAGCCGTGGCCTCCTCACAGCTAGGCGCAGAGGCCTGAACACGGACCTCGATAACCGGCTCCTCGACCTCGTGGCCCTTCGGGTGGCTCTTAGTATAGCAGTCCGGGCACCGCCTAGCAGCCCTCCGGAGCAGAGGCGCCAGGCTAGACTCCGGCACACCCCTCACAACCATAGCCTCCTCTCGTACGCAGAGCCTGGGCAGTATGGGTCGAAGCCTCTCAACAACGTAGTCCATCATTGCCTCCATCTCCTTGGGGACGCCTGGCAGTGAGAAGACGTGGCACCTGCCGACCCGCAGGTAAGCCCCA
>JALUFI010000148.1:0-2851 GCA_027043685.1 Pyrodictiaceae archaeon | reverse complement strand
CGCAGATACGCACCAGGGGCAGCGCCAACCGGGTTCGGTATGGGCTCTGCTCCGACCGGGAGCCGGGCCATCTTGACCCTCTCGGGGGTCAAGCCGTAGCCCTTGGACTCGTAGAACTCTCTAACCATCCTCAAGGCCTCCGGGTGGACACGGAGCCCACGGTTAAACGCAAGCGCTACAGCCTCCAGCGTCATATCGTCATCCGTGGGGCCAAGCCCCCCGGTCGTGACGACAACGTCGGCCCTAGCAGCAGCCCTCCGCAGAACAGTAGCTATCTCATCCAGGTCGTCACCGACAGTAACTATCCTCTTCACCCTGACCCCGTGAAGCGTAAGCCTAGATGCTATGAAGGACGCATTAGTATTAATAATCCTGCCTATGAGGAGCTCGTTGCCAATAGTCAGTATCCATGCTATCGGCCTGTACAAGCTGCCTGCCCCACGATGCATAGAGGCCGCGTAGACCCGGGGAAGAAAAACTGAAACAACCACACCCCTGGAAAACACGCAGCAACCCGCGCGCCGCCCCCCGGACAGCCCCGACTCGGGGCCACGGAGCCCCTAGGATGATGGAGGGGGACTTGCCCCTCGCACCTCACGCCTACCCGGCAACGCCCCCCTTATCTCCCCGGAGAACCAGGGTAGAAGCTCCTACCCACGCAGCGCTAGGAGAGGGCCATTGCAAGGGGCGTGTATGAGGCGCCACGCGGAAAATAGATGGCCTTGGTGCCGGCGGTGCTAGTAGAGGAGCCGCAGCTTCACGCCGTCCGGGCCCTCCTCGAGGACGCCTGGAGCATCTAGGGCATAGTGGACGCGTGTGTACCGCTTACGGAACTCTGTGACCTCTCTCTTAACCTTCGCCGGGTCCTCCTTGTCTATCAGCACGCGGCGTATGTATACTGCTATCTGGCGCATCTCGTCCTCCTTCATGCCGAACCGGGTCATCTCCTGGACGCCTATCCGGAGCCCGCTGGGGTCCTTGATTGCGTCTGGAGGGTCGTAGGGCAGTAGGTTCTTGTTCACGATTATGTTCGCGTCCTCGAGGAGCTTCGCGGCCTTGGCGCCGCCTCCCTGCGGCCTCACGTCCACAACCACCTGGTGGCTCTTGGTGTAGCCCAGGTGCTCGCCTAGCACCTTGAAGCCCTCAGCCGCGAGTGCCTCCGCGAGCGCCTTAGCGTTCCTGACAACCTGGTCCGCGTACTGCTCGCCGTAGAGCTTCATCTCGACCGCGGTGACCGCTAGCGCCGGGAGACGGTGCAGGTGGTGGTTGCTGACGAAGTAGGGGAACACTGCCCTGCTTATGGGCTTGTAGAGTTCTTCGCTCCTTGTCGCTATTATGCCTCCCTGGGGGCCCGGGAACGTCTTGTGGGTTGAAGCTGTCATTACGTCGGCTCCGTGGTCGAGTGGGTTCCTCCACCTCTTCCCCACTATGAGCCCCAGGACGTGGGCGGCATCGTACACGAGCTTTGCCCCGACGGAGTGGGCTGCCTCGGCTAGCTCGCGGACCGGGTGGGGGAAGAGGTAGACACTGGCGCCTAGCACGACGAAGTGGGGCTTAACCTCCTCAACCATCTTGACGGCCTTGTCCACGTCTACGTTCATGTTCTCCGGGTCATAGGGCATCTCTATGTGTTCTATGCATAGGGCGCCGAGGGTGCCAAACTTAGTGTGGCTTACATGCGCCCCGGCCTGCACCGGGGCTATGAGGGCCTTGCCCCCGCAGGGCGCGAGGACACGGAACACAGAGGCGTTCGCAGTAGTCCCGCTGATGGGCCGGGGATCCACCAGGGCGCCGCCGAGCAGCTCGCCCATGAGCCTAGCCGCCCGGACCTCCACCTCGTCAACGTAGCGTGTGCCCTGGTAGTACCTCTTGAAGGGCTTGCCCTCGGCGTAGCGGTGCATCATGTCGGACATGTATGCTGCCTCGGCGAGTGGACTCATAACGTTCTCGCTGGCTATCAAGTTGATTGTCTCGTAGCGCCTCCACCGGTTATGGGTAAGCGTGTACTCGAGAACCTCCCGAGCCTCGGCGGGAAGCCGGCTGAACAAGTTCTCCCAGAAACCGGGGCTCTGCACCAACTCTCTTCAGCCGGGCTGCTCCGCTGCAGCGTCCAGCACATATACCTCGCTTCCCTGCCTAGACCTCCGCGGCTGCCAGCTCCCGCTCACGGGCAAGCATCTTCCTCGCCCTCTCCACGGCCTCTACAACCATGCTGTAGTTTAGCGGGAAGCCTATCTCCTTCTCGTGTCTCCTCACGAGCCAGTAAGCCTCTACAACGCTGCGCCACTCGCCCTCATGCGCAGCTAGGAGCGCGGCCGCTCTCTCGATTGCCTCCTCTACTCTCGGGTCAAAGTAATCGCTGCCCGGCATGCTCGCTCCCGGAATAGGGCGCTGATGCCACGGACTTACTAGTGTTACCCGGGGCGCCGGTACTACGGCGGCTCTCCCCGGATTTGTTGCGCGGAGCTGCATAGTGGGCTGGGGGTGGCCTTCTTTCGTATCCAGGCCGGGTTACGTGGCTGGAGGGGCTTAATGCTGCGCAACCACGCTGGAGTAGTTACGGCGGGGTCTCCCAGTGTCGGCGGCACTGAACTCCGCGGTCACGTTCCCGGGAGTAAACGCCGCAGCAGACCTCACCCTAGAGGCGCCCCCAGCCGCTGACGTAGAGATAGTCATCTACGGGGGCCTCGACCCCGCCACCGAGGAGGCAATAGAGAACGCAAGGAGAGCCGCAGAGATACTCGACAAGGAGTACGGTGTCTATGCTGTAGTCGTGCCAAACACCGTCTACTGGCAACCATTCGCACCCATAACGATCACCCCGTTCGCATACCCCGTGCTCGTCATAAAC
>JALUFI010000147.1 GCA_027043685.1 Pyrodictiaceae archaeon | reverse complement strand
CCGCCGTAGCTCAGCCGGCAGAGCGCCGCCCTGGTAAGGCGGAGGTCCCGGGTTCGAATCCCGGCGGCGGCTCCAACCCGCGGGCCTTCCCCTCCTCACCAGTCTCCGCTTCATCTCCATGGTGGTGTCAAGCTTCTCGTCAGCCATTGTTTTCGCCACTATTTACTCCGCGTAGTGTTGATGCTGTGACCCGCTTGGTGCTCTTGTTGGGCCTGCTTCATTGATTTCTCGTGCGAAGCGGCTCTCCAGCCAAGCAATAAATATCGCTTGTCGATGCCTCGGCCACCGAGGGGTAGGGTGATGGTTGAGCGGCGCAGAAGCCAGTGGAGCGGTGCAGTTACAAAAAACATAGCGATACTCGTTACAGCCTCGTTCATAACCGCGGCAGGCTTCAGCGCTGCTAACCTCCTCCTGCCCTACTACATAATGGCCCTGCTAGGCATACTAAAGACGCTGCCAGAGAAACTGGCCTCAATAAACGCGTCGAGGGTCGCGCTTGACGTAGGCGGGCTCGTAACTGCATTCATGGCTGCCAGGGCGTTTATCGCGGCAGCCTCGGGATGGATGAGTGACCGGTTCGGCAGGAAGCCCATGATAGTTGCAGGGCTTGGCCTCTATACGTTGTCGCAGCTCGCATACTATTTCTCGACAAGCCTCTGGGAGATATACCTTGTGCGAATCGTCCAAGGAGTAGCCTCTGCCATGACATGGCCGGTCGCAGAGGCACTGATCATGGACAGCGTGCCTCCAGCCGTAAGAACCAGGGCCATGAGCCTCTACGTGATAAGCTTCAACCTAGGCAACATTGTGGGACCCCTACTGGGCTCCGCAGCCTATGCCCTAGCCAAGGAGATACTGGGTCCCGGTGCCGGTGTCGTAGACGTTTTCCGTTACCCCTTCCTCCTCTTAGCCCTAGTGGCGGCGGCAACTTTCCTGCTAAGCCCCCTCGTACGCGAGCCCGGCGGCCTCCACGGCCACGGGGGCGTTGGCAGGGGCTTCAGGGGTGGGCTGCGTGAGCTGCCCGTGGCTGTCAGGAGGGCGCTGGCTGGGTTCTACATGAATGCGCTTGTCAACGGCGTGGCCGTGGGTATAGTCTCTAGTGTAATGATAATATACATAATAGAGTTTATTGCAAAGACTCCGGAGAAAGTCGGAGTATTGATGGCTCTGCCCGCCCTCTTCGGCGTAGCTGTAGGCTATCCGGCTGCGCGGAAGCTTGACCACCTGGGTGACGAGGTTGCTAGGAAACGCGTACTGATAGGCGCAATGGCTGCCTCGAGGACACTGTTAATGATTGTAGGCTACATAAGGAGCGCTGCCGCATTCGTCGTAGTCGCAGCTGCGTTAAACGCTTTGATGAACATAATGCTTCCCCTCATACGCAGCATAGAGGGCGGACTCGTGCCCCCGAGGCTGCGCGGCCGCGTCTTCGGGCTCCATCAAGGCTTCTTTAACATAGGAATGGCCTTCGGTCCCCTCCTTGGTGCATGGATCTACCAGCACTACCATGACAAGGTAATACTGCCCGGCGTGACCGGCGTGGAGGCGACATTTCTGCTCGCGGGCGCTCTCGGGCTAGCAGCCTTGCCCCTAATCGCGATATACTACCAGCCAGTGGCCGTCCAGAGAGCCTGGGCCCAGGCAAGCGGGGATCCAGGTGCAGCCCACTAGCGGCGGGCACCCTCACCGGCGGAGCTGCGTGGAGGTGGCATGTAGGCCTTGGGGCAGGGAGGTGAGGACTGCAACCTCGTGCTGATAAAGACCGTTCTCGGTATGGAGAAAGTCGTAGCGAGCCTCGTAAAGGAACTCGACCCAGATGCCCACGTCATTCCCTCTCCTCGCGGGTTCCGCGGCCTGGTGCTCGTCGAGCCTAGCATGGAGAAGCATGAATTCGCCCACCTGGTTGAGGAAAAGATACCTGAAGCCGAGAAGGTCATAGTAGCCGAGGCGTGCGCCCCCGCGGAGCCCGAGGCAATAGCGAAGGCTGCGGCAAGGCTAGCCAAGGAGAGGATTAGGAGTGATGAGAGCTTCGCGGTCCGCACCACTAGGAGGGGACGTCACAGCTTCACTAGTATAGACGTCAACGTAGTGGTTGGCGACGCCGTCCGCAGGGCTACGGGGGCCTCGGTCAACCTATCGAGGCCGGATAAGGTTGTCCTCGTAGAGATTATCCAGGACAAGGCACTGGTAAGCATAGTGCCCGGCTCCTGGTTCTGGAAGAAGATGGGGCCCGGCAAGTACCCCGTCTACCGTGTCTTCCAGAGGCTCAGCATAGTCCAGATGCCCTACCTCGGCCCCTTCGACGCATGCAGGACCATGGGCGTGAGGGTTGGCAGAGAGGTCCAGAACTTCGAGGTCGGGGAGCTGGTAGTGGCCCCGATAGGGCTCGTGGACGCGAGGCAGCTCTACGAGTTCCTCGGAGGCGTGTTTGAGGGCATAGAGTCAAGGTACGAGGTGCAGAGGAAGAGCTACGCCAGGCGCGTCCGCCGAGTCCCGGTCCGGCTCCAGGACCTCTACCAGCTTGTCCGCAGCAGGAGCGACGAGGTAATAATAGTCTTCGAGCCCGAGGGCGAGCCGATATCCAGGGTAGCTGACAAGCTCTACCAGCTCCTTAGGAGCGGGAGGAGGGTGAACCTCCTCTTCGGCTCCCGCGAGGGCATACCGGAGGGCGTGTACAGGTTCGCGGACCTCGTCGTCGACGTGGCGCCCGGAGTGACCCTTTCAACGGAGTATGCAGCGGCTGCAGCATTGATAGCCATCGCGACACTGCTCCACGACCGCCTCGCAGAAGAGGAGGGAGAGGACGGAGAGCCTAGACAACGCCAAGGCGGCGGAGAATCTGGCTGACCTGCTTGGCCAGCACTGGGTCCCTGCGTCCGAGCTCGCGGAGGGCCCTGCGGATAGCCTGCCTGGGGTCCGGGCGCCTGGGCTGCCTCCTCCTACGCGGCACCGGGGGCTGCGGCGGCTCCACGTAGTTCTTCAAGTCACTGTATATCGTTTCACGGGCCTCCCTTGAGACAGCGGGCTCGAAGCCGGCGACATTGGCGTCACTCAGTATCTCCCTAGCCTCGTCCATGGGTGTTGCTTGCTCACGAAGCCCCTCAAGGGCCTGGAGGGTGTCGCGGATAAGTGTCTCGCCTCCCTCCCTCGCAGAGGCGGTTAACAGGAAGCTGTTGGAAACGATGCCTGCCAGCAGGCTCGCTATCCTCCTGGCCTCACCCAGACCGGAATCTATGGGCTTGAGCGGCGCATAGATAGCGTCGGCCGAGGCCAGCAGGTACCTTGCACACTTCTCGGCATCACCGCCCTCTATGCAGGAGAGCGTGCGACGGAGGGAAGCCTCTAGAATAGAGCCTATGATATCCCGCCACGCCAAGACCAGGCCATCACCTCCCCTCCACGCCCACCCATGCCCCCTGGAGCATGCACGGGCGCATCGGCTTGTGAACCGTCAATGCATGCTATAGGTTGAGCCCCCAGAGGCCCCTGAGGCCAAGGCTCATGCGGCCATGCAGGGGCCTCCCCCGGGAGAGCCCCTGCATGGCCG
>JALUFI010000146.1 GCA_027043685.1 Pyrodictiaceae archaeon | reverse complement strand
TGTAGGGCTTGAATACGCGGAGGTCTACGCCGCTGTACTTCATGTGGCGGGAGAGGTCGTAGTCGGTGCGGTACGCGTGGCCGGAGACCTCTAGCCAGCCAAGCCTGCTGACGCGGACGAGCTGGTCAAACGTCTGGGCCGCGTAGTGGGCGCGCTCCTCGGGGAGCTTCTCGTCGAAGTACATGTCGTCGTAGCTCACTCCGAGAGCCATTACGAAGTCGCGGGCCACGGCCATCCAGTAGGCGAGCCACGGTGTGACCACTATGCCCTCCTCTATCGCCTCGCGTACATCGTACTCCTCGGGCTTCTCCTCCCCCCGGGTCTTAGCGTCCGCTGTGAGTATGCGAAGCTTCCTCCTCTCAAGCCTGTCCAGCAGCTCGTCGAGGAAGCCGCCGTGCCACGGGTCCTCCGGGTCGAAGAAGAACTCCATCTCGGCTATTGTGAACTCCCTTAGCCTCATTATGCCCTGCCTCGGAGATATCTCGTTCCTAGCAACCCTCCCCACCTGCGCTATGCCGAGGGGGAGGCGCTGCCTCGTGACCTCGTAGACCCTCTTGAAGGAGACGAACATGCCCTGCGCGGTCTCGGGGCGGAGGAAGCCCTTGTTCTGGCTATACGGGCCTATAGTGGTCTCGAAGAGCAGGTTGAACTTCCTTACCTCGCTGAGGGGGCCACCACACACCGGGCAGCGGAGGTCATGCTCCCGTATAATCCTGGTCATCTCCTCCGGGGTGAGGCCCTCAGCCTTTATCCCCAGCTTCTCCTCTATCAAGTGGTCCGCCCGGAACTTCCTCCCACACTTGAGGCACTCAACTATGGGGTCCGTGAAGTGCTCCAGGTGGCCGCTAGCCTCATACACCTTGGCGGGGCCTATTACGGGCGTCTCTATCTCAACTACTATGTGCTGCTGCCTCTTTATGAAGTACTCGCGCCAGAGCGCGATTATGTTCTCCTTGAGCCTTATGCCCAGGGGGCCGAGGTCGTAGAAGCCCGCCACGCCGCCGTATATCTCGTAGCTCGGCCAGAAGAAGCCACGCCTCTTCGCAAGCTCCATTATCTTGTCGTAACGGTCCTCCTCGGATACACGGGAAGCCAAGACGCCTAGGCACCCCGTGGCGCGGCGCCCAAGAGCCTCCACCATATTTACGCTGCCCCAGCGGCGTGGACGTAGCCGACCCTAGCGGGGCTGCGGGGGTTGGCCCTCGAGCTGTACCTCTCCAGGAGCCTCTACCTCTTCGGCGGAGTGGACTTCCCTGCAGAGGAGGCTCTTGCGCACGTGGTCGGCGTGCCGTATGACTCGACTAGCAGTTTCCGGGCAGGGAGCAGGGAGGCCCCGAGGGAGATTAGGTGGGCTGCAGCAAACATCGAGTTCTACTCGCCGAGGACTGGGCTCGACATAGAGGCCGTGCCTATACATGATCACGGTGACTTGGCGGTGGCCGTTGAGCCCAGGGAGACCCTTGACCGTCTCCGCCGCGTAGTCGAGGCTCTTGCGGAGCGTTACCCTGGCAGGGGCCTCGTTGTGCTCGGCGGCGAGCACACGATAACCTATGGTGTGCTCGCGGGGCTCGGACATGACACATGCCTACTGGTTCTGGATGCCCATCTCGATATGAGGGACGAGTACATGGGGCACAAGTATAGCCACGCTACGTTTCTACGTAGAGCCGTCGAGGACAGGTTGGTTGAGCCGCGGCACGTGCTACACATCGGTTCAAGGGCCTTCGTCGCCGAGGAGGCCGTGTTCGCCAGAGAGCGGGGGATCCGCGGCGTGTCGGCGCTGAGGCTGCTTCGTGCAGGACCCGGCGAGGCGGTTCAAGCTATCCGTGAACTCCTAGCCGGGGGCTGCAGGAGGCTCCACATCAGCGTCGACATGGACGTATTCGACCCGGCCTATGCGCCCGGCGTGGGCAACCCGGAGCCGGAGGGCCTCACGCCGAGCCATGTACTGGAGCTGCTCCACGCGGCGGTGTCCGGTGCAGCCGAGAAGGGGTTGCCGGTGAGCCTTGACGTGGTGGAGGTCTCTCCGCCCCACGACCCTGGGGGCGTGACCTCTGTGCTGGCCGCCAAGCTGGTCGTGGAGTACGTGGCGGCCCTCGCGAAAACGAGTAGAGGGGCCCGGGCGAGGCCGATCGGGGACCCGTTCTCGGCCTAGGGGCGCCTTAGATGGCGCGTACCAGCTTGCGACCCGGCGGCCTGACCTTGTAGATTACCCTGTAGCCGCAGTACGGGCACTTTATTGAAGGCATGTATTCTAGGTCTAGCGCTGTGAACTCGCTGCCGCACCTGCCACACTTGTAGCGTATCAGTGCCTTATCCTCTATCGCCCCGAAGTCGCTGCCCTCACGGGGCTCGTATAGCTCCATAGCTTAGCCGCCTCCCTCGCTGCCTAGCCAGGTACCGGCAAGGCGAAACCCTTATAATATTAGCCTCTCCGTGTCCTACCGCCTCCAAAACGGCGACCCAGCCCACAAGCATTTGCGCAGGAAAAGGCTTGCCCAAGGGATGTGTAGTCCATGACGGAGCTATCCTCGCTCTGCGGCGGGCTCCCACCCGAGCTCTGCGAGCAGCTCGCGAGAGAGCAGCAGGTCATCAAGATAAAGCTCGAGAAGAGGAGGTATGGCAGGGAGGTAACAATCATAGAGGGCCTGGACGAGAGCCAGGTCAACCTCAAGAAGCTGGCCTCCCAGCTGAAGTCGAGGCTAGCCACCGGAGGCACCTACAAGAACGGCAGGATAGAGCTGCAGGGCGATCACCGCCACCGGGTGAAGGAGATACTAGTAGAGATGGGGTTCCCCGAGGAGAACATTATAATCGTTGAGTAATTGCTTGGAGCCCATCCCGGTGGGAGCCGGCGAGGAAGCCTAGTTTTTAACCAGGCACTGGCCCCGCGGTGCCCGAATAGGGTTCCTTAACTCCTTCCTGGCGGGGCGCGTGCACGCGTCAGGGCCCATAGCATGTCCGCCGTTATCGTCACTGCTCCCGTTTCCTCGAAGTGCTCGGGGTAGACTATGCCGGCGAGCATGGCTGCGAGTGCTGCTAAGCCTAGGAGGCGGTCAGCGAGCTTGAAGGGTATGGGTTTGAGGCGGAGTGCTCTCGCCGCTAGCCTGGTGTAGCGGTTTAGGGCCTCGTAGGTCTCCCATGGCTCCACTTGCTCGAGGCGAGGCTCTAGGGGGTTCATGTATACTAGGTGGAGGCTTAGCCAGAGGGCTTTGAGGGCCTTCGCCGCCTCTATGTAGGTGCCGTTTAGCACTATGTTGTTCTCTTCTTCAGCGGGCCACTCGGCTCCCAGGCTTGAGATGTAGGCGTAGAGGCTGCTGCGTAGCTGGCGCACGGTCTCCATGTAGGGGGGCTCCAGTGTCTCTCCGGCTAGGCGTTCTATTTCCCAGGCTGTGATTGCCCAGGCGTTGTTTCTCTGGTAGATTCTCGCGAGGTGGTAGTGTAGTAGTTTCTCTAGCGTGTCTGCCTCCTTGAAGAGTTTGTTCATTCTGCTTGGCCCCGTGGCCTGGGCTCGCCGTGTGGGGGCTCTAGGGGGTTCCGCTTGCCCGGATGCCGTGGAAGGAGGGCCGA
>JALUFI010000145.1 GCA_027043685.1 Pyrodictiaceae archaeon | reverse complement strand
TCCAGGAGGCGCCTCAGCCCCTCCTCCCCCAGCTCCGCCAACACCTCTAGGCCGGAGGCGTCCCTAGGCCCCCGGACAACCGCGACGCCCAGCTCCTCCCCTAGGCCACGGACATCGTACTCCAGGCCGCCCGGCACTATGAAGACGTCGTAGCGGCCACGGTTCTCGAGGATAATCCTCCTCAGCAAATCCCTCGGTATGAGGGCAGCAACCTCCACCGGGGCCTCGATAACGTCCACGACCCAGCCAGTGGCCTCCCTAATCCTCCTAGCCGCCTCCTCAACCTGGCCCCTGGCCCTCCTCGCCGTCACCAGCGCTATCCTCGGCACAGCGCCCCGGCCCCCACACGCACCACCTGCCACGCAGCAATTGAGCCCAGCCTTAACAGCTACCCGCGCCCACGGGGCCCCGAGGGGCAGCGCCTAGTAACCCAGGAGGCCCCCCGGGGCGACGCCCGGAGCGAGGGGGTGAGCAGCCTGCCTCAGCGCCGCCTAGCCCATCCACGGCACCACGGCGTCAAGATAGGAGTGAGGCTAGGGGCCCGTGTCGCGGGCCACGTGGTCCCCGACGTGGGGGCACGGTGGCGCGGCGCCCTGGTCGTGGAGCTCGAGGGTGGTCTGCGCGTCCACCTCCTCATGCCGGGGAGCCTTGCTAGGTGGTTCCAGAGGGGTGAGCGCCTACAAGTCCTCTTCCACGACGAGCCAGAGGAGGTTGACGGCGTACTCGTAGCCCCGAGGGAGACCTATGAGCTGTGGAGGGTCTGGGCCGGTGAGGGCCGGGAGGAGCACGTGAAGGTGTGGCCCCCATGGAGCGCCTCAACCACGCTAGTCAAGGAGAGCGTGCTGGGAGAGAAGGTGTATGAATACGAGCTCGTGGCCCGGGAGGCGGTAACGGAGCAGGACTTCGAGGAGATAGTCCAGCTGGAGCAGTACCACTACGCGAGCAAGGAAGAGATAGTCGCGATATGGAAGTGCCCCGTCTGCGGCTACGTAACTGAGTCTAACGTGCAGCCCCGCTGCCCCAAGTGCGGCACCCCGATGAAGCTCCTCGAGATAAGGGGGAGCCTCCCATCCAGCAGGTTCCTCGTCCTGGAGCTGAGGAGGAGGGAGCCCTACGAGCCCAGGATAGTGGCCTATGTCCGCGTGGACACGCCGATCCCGCTCATGCACCGCAGGCTCCCGGACGGCACAGTTGAGAAGATGATACGCGAGAAGGTATGCAGCTACGACTGGTTCCACCCCACCTTCTGGCCGCTGGCCTACGCTAAGAGGAGGGAGCTGCTCCAGCGGTTCCGCGAGCTCGTCAAGTACTACACCAGCCGCCGTGTGGCCCGCGCGGTGCTGGCCCACGAGATAGCCGAGGAGGCCCTCCGCCACGCCAACACCGCGGCCGCGAGGATAGCGAGGGTCGTGGTGCACCCCGACTACCGGGGCGACGGTATAGGAGTTGTAGCGGTGAGGATGGCCGTTGAGTGGATAAGGGAGCGCCGCGTACCAGAGATGAAGAAGAGGAAGCACGTGGTAGAGACAATAGCCCAGATGGCTAGGTACAACCCGTTCTTCGAGAAGGCTGGCTTCGTCTACATGTGGGACACCGCCAGCGGCCGCCCAGTACTAATGTACCCGCTCACCGAGGAGGCGAAGCAGTGCATAGAGCGCTTCCTCCGCGAGGACCCCGTGGCGAGGCAGCACGGGGGCAGGCTCTTCCGCAGCCGCTACGGAGCCGTGGAGCCCCTCGCAGGCCCCATAAGGCTCGTCAACCTGACCAAGCTATACCGCAGCGAGCTAGACATCTCGAGGCTCCCGCCCGGGCTCCAGGAGGTCCTCCGCGCCTTCGGGGCCGAGCGCCGCGTCGTCGAGCGCTACGTCCTCAAGGACGTCAACATAGAGATACAGCCCAGGGAAGTGGTCGCAGTGGTCGGGGCAAGCGGAGCAGGCAAGACAACCCTCCTCCGCATGATAATAGGCAGGGTCGCAGGCATAGACGACGAGCGCTACAGGCCCAGCAGCGGCGAGGTAGAGGCGCCAAGCAACGCCAGGCTAGAGTACCTCCTCCCAGGCGAGCACGAGCCAGTCTTCGGAGACGAGACGCTGCTTGAGCACGTGGCCGCCAAGATAGGCGACCCCGCCGCGGCGGTAGAGGTTCTCAACGCGGTCGGGCTCAGCGACGCGATATTCTACAGGGCAAGGTTCGAGGAGCTATCCACCGGCCAGAAGGAGCGGGCGAAGCTGGCAAGCCTACTCGCATCCAAGCCAAACCTGGTAATAGTGGACGAGTTCACCGCCCACCTGGACAGACTCACAGCCCAGAGGGTGGCGAGGAAGCTGAGCAAGATAGCGCGCCAGGCAGGCATAACACTCATAGTCTCGACGAACCGCCCAGAGGTGCTGAAGAGCCTCGCACCCGACAAGGTCATACTGGTAGGCTACGGCACCGCCACAGTGGTTGAGCAGAGGAGCCGGTGAGGACCAACCCTAGTCCCACAACCGAGCCCCAGGAGGGGAGGGGCTGTGAGGAATCCGGCAGGAACCGAGGCAGCAAAGCCCAACGATTCAACAAAGCATTAGATTCAAGCACGCCGCGACAGGAGTCCCCAGCGGGGGCGGCTCGGGGCTTGGCGAGCGACAAGGCCGTTGGAGCGGCACTCGTCGTCGTCTCCATAGCGGTGATAGTGTTCTACGCGGTCGGGCTCTTCGCGCCCCAGTACATCAGGCCAGGGATAGACACGCTGCTCATAAAGATAACAGTGTTCGCAGCCGTGGCCCTCGTGTTCGGCATACTCGCGTGGATAGGCTACACCCTCGCGACGACGCCGCCGCCGAAGCCGATAGAGGAGATAGAGAAGGAGCTGGAGGAGGAGCTGAAGAAGCTGGAAAAGGAGCTGGAGAAACAAGCATCTGAGCCCAGCGGGGAGGCAGGGAGGAAAGAGGGCTAGTCCTCGGGGCTCCTCCTGGCCTGGTTTTTCGCGCGCTCCTCCCGCTCCACGCGCCTATGCCGGGGCCTCAGCCGCGGCCCTGGCTCCCTCATCTCAACCCTCCTGGCAATCCACCACAGCAGCGTCGAGACAGCCAGCATGCCCGTAAGCGTGGCCAGCATTAAGGGGTTGAACTGCTCCTTAATCAGTGCGAGCGCCCCTATCATGTCCCTCGCCACTGCTATCGTTATAGCCTCGAGGAGCACATCCATCCGGAACCTGCCTTCAATCAAGCCGCTGACAAGGGTCCTCGTCAAGTCAACGAATACGAGTATCGCCAACACCTTCTCGAGGACGACAATGTGGTTGAACCCCTCGCTCAATATTGAATCGAAGAAGTCGTAGACGCTTAGCAGCACAGCCGTGCTGAGGGCAGCCAGGGCTATCAACTCGAACGCTGTGTAGGCGGCCGCGATGATGTCGCTGAGGCGCTCCTCTAGCCCATCGTGGCTCTCCGCCACGGAGGCTCAGCCCTCCCAACAACCTGTTACGCCAAGGGGTTTCGGGTAAAAACCAGGCAGCACATCTCCACGAAGCGGAGGCACGCAGAACCCCCGTGGCAGGGAGGTGGCTGCCGTGATGGAGGGAGGGCTCCTAGTCGTATACATCACCG
>JALUFI010000144.1 GCA_027043685.1 Pyrodictiaceae archaeon | reverse complement strand
CTTCACCAACCCGAGCCTAGAGTGGTACATAGAGCCCGAGGTCATAGTCGTCACGGACCCGAGGGCGGATAGCCAGGCGATTGACGAGGCAAGCCGCATGGGTATCCCCGTGGTCGCGCTGGCGGACACCGACAACAGGATAGAGAACATCGACCTGGTTATACCGATAAACAACAAGGGCCGCAGGAGCCTCGCCCTCGCCTACTGGATACTCACCCGCGAGATACTCCGCCTCCAGGGCAAGCTCGGCCCCGACCAGGACCTCCCGGAGCCCCCCGAGGCCTTCGAGTACCGCGCCAGGAGGCGCCGCCGCTGAGCACCAGGCCCTCGTGCAGGGCGGGGGCTCTCCCCCTCCTCTGGTTCTTCGCGGCCCCCTGGGAGCCCAGGGCGGCCTCTCCGCTGCCTTCCGCGTCTCCGGCGGGGCGTGTGTTTATGAGGGAGGTGTTGGCCGGCAGGGTTGTTGACGGGAAGAGGCTTCCCCTTGTCGCTGGCCTCTTCTACGAGGCGCGTGCCGAGAAGCTGCGTGGCCAGATAGAGTGGGCTTTCCGGCACCCCCGTGGGCCCCGTGGGGAGCCTCGCGCGGCGGAGGCGCCTGCGAAGGGGCATGCGTTGGCTGTGCTTCCGCACGGCGGCTACTTCCTAGCCGGGCCTGTCGCTGCCCTTGGTGCTTCCTGGCTGGCTTCTCTGGGCAGGTTTGGGCTGGTTGTGGTTATTGGGCCGAACCATACCGGTGTCGGTGCAGCGGTGTCAGTGTATCCTGGGGGCTCGTGGGTGACGCCGCTGGGCGAGGCCCCTGTAGACGCTGAGGCTTCCCGTAGGCTTGCTGACCTGGCCGGTGGCGTGGCGTCGCTTGACCCTCTGGGCCACCTGTATGAGCATAGCGTGGAGGTTGTGCTTCCCTGGCTCCAGGCTGTTACGCCGGGGTTCCGGTTGGTGGCTGTCTCCATGTACCGGCAGGACGCCGAGGCTGTTGACGTCCTCGCCTCGGCCCTCCTAGGCTTGCTGCGGGGCGCCTCCGAGCCTGTGGCGATTGTGTTCAGCGCCAACCTAAGCAGCTACCTGCCCCATGAGGAGGCCGTGGAGAAGGACAGGGCTCTGCTAGACGCCGTGATTGGTGGTGGTGACGTGCTCCGCGTGGTGGAGGAACGCGAGGTGCCCACCTGTAGCCCCGGCGTCCTGGCCCTCGCCTCCAGGCTCGCCAGGGAGCTTGGCCAGGGCCTACGCCTCCTGGGCTACGCTACGAGCGGCGACGTGTCGGGCGAGAAGAGCCTGGTGACGGGCTACGCCTCTCTTGCTGCGGGCCCGTTCCCGGTCGCCGGGGGCAGCGGTGGGGAGGAGGGCGGTGAGGGTGGAGGCTGAGGAGGTGTTCCGTGGCGAGTACCGCTACCCCCTGGCGCTGCCCGTGTTCGGGGCACCGGTGCCGGGGAAGGTCAACCCATACCTGGTAATCGTGTCTAGTGACCCGCTGGTCTCCATCCGTGTCTCGGTGCTGGAGCCGCCGGAGAGGGGGGCGCCGAGCGTCTCGGTGGCCGGGGTTAGGCTTGGCTGGAGGTTCGAGCTGGCCGTCAAGTCCTTCGTGGATGCGCTGTCCTCGAGGCTGGAGGAGCCACTTGCGCTGCGGCTCGAGGTGGGGGTCGACGGGGTCTCCTACCCGCCGGCGGCCCCGGTGTACGCGGCCGCGAGCCTCAGCATAGTCTCCGCGGTGTCGGAGGCCGCTGGCTACAGCCTGGAGCCTGGAGAGGCCCTGGAGGCCGCCTCGGGCATCGACCGGGACGCGGCTGTGTGGCTCGACTACCTCGACGGGCTCCGCCGCGCTCTGCTCGAGGCGAGGAGCATGGTCTACCGGTGGGGCGAGGACCCCGTCCCCCTCGGCGCCGGCTCAGCGGCTGAGCTGGAGCTGGTGGGCGAGGAGGACATAGGCCAGGACTACAGCAGGAGGTTCGGCGACCCGGTGCTCTCCGCGGCCTCCAGGCTGGCAGGGGTCTCGGTTCTCGGCCTCGCCACCGGGCTCCAGAGGGGCGAGACGCTGTTCAACGAGGCCTTCGAGGAGGCGGCTAGGGTGGACGACGCGCTCTTCTACATGCTCTACGGGGCCCAGCCCGCGGGGGAGGGCTGCAAGTGGACGCCGAGCCTGCAGAGGGTGTACGGGGTATGCCTGCCGGGCAGGGGCATGGGGGACAGGGTGGCGTTTACGTTGTGAAGATAGGGGGCAGCGTCGCGACCCGGAAGGATGAGCCGTTCAGCCTCCGCATCCCGGTGCTCCGCTCCATAGCCCGGCAGCTCCGCGTAGCTATTGAGGAGGGCGCCGGGATAGGCGTGGTGCTCGGCGGCGGCAGCTACGGCCACGTAGTGGCCCACGCTTACCGGGGCTCCGGCGCCCCGGCCTCGGAGGCGCTCTCCGCAGTGACTGCCTCCATGCTTGAGCTGGCCCTCGCGGTCTCCGACATCCTCGCGGGCGAGGGGCTCCGGCCCGTCGTGTACCCTCCCCACGCCTTCTGCGCCCCCAGGGGGCTCCGGCCCGGCTGCAGCTGGCGCCAGGTAGCGGAGGCCCTCGAGCTTGGCGCGGTGCCCCTCGTCTACGGCGACGCCTACCCCTGCGGAGGGGACTGGTGCATAGTCTCCGGCGACGAGCTCGCCGTCGAGATGGCTTGCAGCCTCGGCGCCGAGTACGTGGTCTACCTCAGCGACGTAGACGGCGTGATTGGGAGCGACGGCTCCGTCATACCCGTGCTCCGGCTCAGCGACGCTGCCCTGGAGGCGGCGCCGGTGGAGAGGAGGGGCTACGACGTGACCGGCGGCATGCTCCGCAAGATAGAGGCGGTCCGGGAGAACCAGTGCCCGGGTCTCCGCGGCGTCTGGGTCCTCAACGGCCTCGCGGGGGACGATAGGCTCCTCCGCCTCCTCCGCGGCGAGCGCGTGGTATCCACCCTCATAATACCCTAGCCGGGCGCCGCCGCCCCCCGGGGTGGCTGCAGGGGTGCCAGCGACCCCGGAGAGGAAGCTGGACCACATAAGGGTGGTCCTCGACAGCCCCGTGGAGCACGAGGCCCCGACGCTCCTCGATGAGGTGGTCCTCGTCCACCAGGCCGTGCCGGAGACAGACCTCTCCAGCGTAGACACCAGGGTCGGGTTCCTCGGCTACAGGCTGGAGGCCCCCCTCATAGTCACCGGGATGACGGGGGGACACGAGGCGGCGGCGAAGGTGAACTGCGCGATAGCGGAGGCGGTTGCGGAGCTGGGCCTCGGCATGGGCGTGGGGAGCCAGAGGGCGGCGCTGGAGCACCCCGAGCTCGCCGACACCTACCGGGTCGCTAGGCGCTGCGGCGGCGACGGGTTCCCCCTCATAGCCAACATAGGGGCGCCCCAGCTCGTCAAGGGCTACGGCCTAGAGGAGGCGAGGAAAGCGGTTGAGATGATAGGCGCCGACGCCCTCGCGGTACACCTCAACGCTGCCCAGGAGGCCTTCCAGCCCGAGGGCGACACCGACTACCGCGGCGTACTCGACGCCGTGGAGAGGCTCGCAGAGAAGCTAGGCGTGCCCGTAATAGTCAAGGAGACGGGCCACGGCATAGGCTACGAGGCCGCCCTCGCCCTCCGGGC
>JALUFI010000143.1 GCA_027043685.1 Pyrodictiaceae archaeon | reverse complement strand
CCTCGACCTCCTCCCTGCGGAGCGCAGCCCTCGCCGCTGCGAGGGCGTCGGGGCCCCGGGCGATGCTCACCCCCACGTGGCTCGCCAGCTCGTCCTCCACCAGGGCCCTCGCGGCCTCGTAGACCTGGGGTAGGCGGAGCACCTCGAGCGGCGGGTCGTGGAGCAGCACGAAGTCCACGGGGCACTTGCCGATGAGGTCGCAGCTCCTCTCGACCTCGTCGTGGAGGAAGTCTGGCTCGAAGCTCTGCTCGCCGCTCTCCTTGTAGCCGACAAGCACCGCCACCACGGCGTCGTCCAGGTTGTCGCCGAGGGCCTCGCCGAGCAGCTCCAGGGCCTCGTTGCCGTAGACCGGCGCAGTCACGTAGAAGTTTATGCCGAGGCTCCAGGCCTCCCTTATGAGCTCGACCACCTCTCTCCTCGTTAGGCCCTCGTAGGGGCCGCGGCGCCCGTAGACGCTGTAGGCCAGCGCCGACACCCTTAGCCCGGTCGCGCCAAGCTCAACCATCCTCACGGAGACATGCACCCCAGGGGGAGAGACTTGGCTGATGAGTTATAACCAGTTGGTTTATCGGTGCCCCTCCTAGCCCAGCAGGGAGTCAAGGAGAAACATTAATATGAAGCCCGCGAAGAACCCTATCGTCGCCTCGTTCTCGTAGCCGCTCCGGTGGCTCTCCGGCAGGGCCTCGTGGCTAACCACATACATCATCGCGCCGGCGCCGAAGCCCAGGAGGAGGGGGAGAAGCCTCCTCGCAAGGGAGCCCAGAAGCGCGGTAGGCACCGCCACGGCTAGCTCGCTCAGCCCGCTCAGCACGCCGATGCCGACGGAGAACCAGACCCGCCCCGTAGCGGCGAGCACCGGGAGGCTGACCGCGAGCCCCTCCGGGACATCCTGGAGCCCGATAGCTATCCCCGTCGCGACGCCCACCGCCGCGCTGTAGGCCGCGGAGGCCCCTATCGCCATCCCCTCGGGTATGTTATGGATAATTATCGCGAGGGCCACTAGCCACGCCGCGCGCAGCTTCCGGCCCCACACCGGGCCCTCATACTTCTCCGTGAAGGGGTGCTCATGGGGCAGGATGCGGTGAAGCAGCGCAATCGTCGCCGCGCCCACGAGGAACCCGGCGAGCGGCGGCCACACCGAGCCAGCGATATCGACCGCGGGGAGAAGGAGGCTCGTGAAGCTAGCCACGGTCATCACGCCGCTGCTGAACCCGAGCCCCACGTCCAGGAGCCTGGGGCTCACCCTGCCACGGGTGAGGACAACCAAGAAGCTCCCCAGGCTAGTCATCAACGCAGCGAAGCCACCCATGGCGGCAGCCACAGCCACCGGCGACAAACCCTGCAGAGCGGCAGACATGACGGCGTCACCGCGCCGCCCCTTCCAGCTAGGGGCCCACCTACTCCCCGAACTGGGTACGGTTAACGCGCCCAGACAACGCCTGACTAAATACGCCTCCCCAGCCACTCAGCGTTAATACCGCCCCTCAGCGGCCCCCACGGCCACCACGGGTGGCAAATCCCCCTTGGCGTCCCAGCGTGTAGACCCCGGCACGCTCCTAGAGGGCTACGACCCCTCAAGGATAACCATAGCCGCCGTGGCCAGCCACTCCGCCCTAGACGTGTTCGACGGGGCAAAGGACTACGGGTTCCCCACGCTCGCTGTATGCCAGCGGGGCAGGGAGAAGCCGTACCTCCGCTTCCGCCGCGTCGTGGACCACTGCATGCTCCTCGACCGGTTCGCCGACGCCGCCAAGCCGGAGAACATAGAGGAGCTTCGCCGGAGGAACGCCGTAGTGGTGCCGAATAGGAGCTTCGCCGTCTACCTCGGCTACGAGACGATCGAGGAAAGGTTCCCCGTGCCGGTGTATGGTAACAGGTGGCTGCTCCGCTACGAGGAGAGGACTGGCGAGAAGAACTACTACAGGCTCCTCGACGAGGCGGGGATAAGGAGGCCACGGGTCTACGGGGACCCGGACGAGATAGACCGCCCAGTGATAGTGAAGATGCCCCATGCGAGGAAGAGGGTTGAGAGGGGCTTCTTCATAGCCCTTGACCGCGACGACTTCTGGAGGAAGCTTGAGAGACTGGAGCGGGACGGCGTGGTGAGGAGGGAGGACCTGGCGAACGCGAGCATAGAGGAGCTAGTGCTTGGCGCCCACTTCAACGTGAACTACTTCCGAAGCATAGCCAGGGGCGAGGTGGAGCTGCTGAGCATTGACAGGAGGATACAGACGAACCTCGACGGCTTCCTCCACATGACTGCCGACGCCCAGCTCGAGCTCCTAAGGGTCTTCGACGTGGAGTACGTGGAGATAGGCCACACGCCGGCCACGATAAGGGAGAGAATGCTCAACACGCTCATAGAGATAGGGGACCGGTTCGTCGAGGCCACGGAGAGGCTTGAACCGCCGGGCGTGATTGGGCCCTTCACGCTCCAGCTCATGGTGACCCCGGAGCTGGAGGTGGTTGTGTTCGACGTCGCTCTCCGGATAGGCGGCGGCACCAACATCTACATGGGCGTTGGGAGCCAGTACAGCAAGCTCATACACGGCCGCCCCATGAGCATGGGGCAGAGGATAGCCCTCGAGCTCCGCGAGTGCGTGGAGAACGGGTGCCTGGAGAGGGTGGTGACCTAGCGAAGCCTCCTCGCAGCAGCAGCTGCGAGGCCCCTGGTCCAGGGGTCGAGGAGCACCAGGGCCGCGTAGGCGGCGAGCGCCGCCAGCGCCGAGGGCGTCAGTGCGAGGGCTGCGTGGAGGAAGCCCCCGGGGAGCCTCCGGGGCACGAGCGGCGCAGCGAGGGCCGCCGCCACGACCCCCGCGGCGAGGTAGGGGGCTCCACGCAGCAGCTCGGCGACGACTGCTCTCCGCGCCTCCCTGGGCGCGGCCGCGAGGGCTGAGGCGAGCTTCGCGGCCGCCGCCGTGGTGTACGCTGCTGCCCATGCCTCCACAGCGGCTGCTGCGCCCCAGGCGCTGCTGGCTGCCGGCACCAGGGCGGCGACGAGGGCCAGGTAGAGGAGGCTCGCGGCCGCCTGGTAGGATGATAGGCGGAGGATGCCCCTCTCCTCGCCCCTCCCCCTCTTCACCGCTCCGCCCGCTATGCTGTTGGCCGCCGCGGAGGAAGCCATGAGGGGGAGGGCCGGGGCGAGGACCGCGACCGCGGCTGAGGCCCAGGTGTACCTCGGCGCCAGGAGCCCCATCACCGCCGCGGGGTGGAGGAGGGCGTAGCCCATCACTGGGGCTGAGAGGAGGAGGTAGAGCCTCACCACCCTGGCTGCCGAGGATATGTCGCCGGTTGAGAGGGTGAAGCTGTGGAGGTACGCGGCCGCCTGGTTCAGAACGTCCACGGTGAGGGAGACGAGCATGTTGGCTGCGAAGAACCCGGCCACGGCTGCGCCGCCGGCCACCGGGTAGGCTATCGCCACGTCCGCCTCCTCGGCCACGTTGGCCAGGGTGCCGGGGGCGGTTGCGTAGCCCCTGCGGAGCCAGGAGGCGGCCCTACGGAGCCCCCTGCGGCTCGGCCTCGCCTCCAGCCCGGCCTCGCGGAGCCACCTGGCGGCCAGCGCGAGGGCCGTGGCTAGGCTGGCGGCGGCCGACGCGAGTGCGCCGAGCACGCCCAGGCCGGCGA
>JALUFI010000142.1 GCA_027043685.1 Pyrodictiaceae archaeon | reverse complement strand
GTTGCGAGCCTTACTGCCCAGTCGTTGTGCCCGGTCTCGGCTGCTATCCCGGCCACCATGTCTACTACTTTCCTTGTCTCCCATGGCCTGGGCTCTGCGCCTGCCTTCTCCTGGTAGGTCTTGATGAGTGCTAGTGTCTCTGCTGCGTGGCGGCGTAGGTCTAGCCTGAGCCCCCATATCTCTGCGTAGAGCTCCTCGAGGAGGGGCTCGGCCCATTTCCTGTGGAAGCGGCAGATGCCGGCGTTGTCTACGAGTAGCTCGTTGAGTGCCCGGTTGTAGGCTGTCTCCGCCATTGCTTCTGGCTCGTTGAAGGTTGGGCTGTAGACTGTCCAGTAGCGGCCGAGGAGTGGCATGGGTGCGACGACGCCTGGGCTCCAGTAGAGGTTGGGGGTCATGTAGCCCTTGTCGCCGAAGGCTGCGTAGACCGCGGGGTCCTGGTAGGCCTGGTGGTGCATCGCGGCGCGGGCGGGGTAGCGGGTGTTGAGGGCCTGGGCTGCTGCGCGTAGCCCTCGGGTCGCGACGAGGGTTGTTACAGGGTTGTGCTGGTCTACTAGGTCCTGGATTATCCGCTTCGCTGCTTCCGCGTTGCGGCGGGTTACCTCGTCTGGCGCTGCTGCGGCTGTGAGGGGGTCTAGGGTTGGGGGCTCCTCTGGTGGGAGCCCGAGCTCCTCTGGGTGGAGGAGGCCCCTGGTTACTAGGTCGAGGAGCCAGGCTACTATGTGGCCGGTCTCTATGGCGTCTAGGCCTAGGTCGTCTACTAGGTCTATTAGCTCCTTGGTCTTCTCTGCGTCGAATACGCCTATGAATGGGCCCTGGGCGTTGCTTGGCTCGTAGTCTATCTTCGTGTCTCTCCACACCTTCTTGCAGGCCGCGGGGCATACCTCGCCGCAGGTGCCCCACCTCTTGTTCCTAGCGGCTATCGCTTCCTCCTGGATGGGGCGCCAGAGCTTGTCGAGGACTATTGCTAGGAGGCGCTCCCTCGTGGGGCGGCTGAGGTAGACGGTGTTGTAGCCTAGGAGGGGGATGAGGCTCCTGTAGTGGACGTAGTTGACGCCGAAGGTTCCGCCGGTGCCTAGTCTTGGGTCGAAGCGGTACTTGGTGGTGGCCGTCATTACTGCCTGGAGGTAGGGCTTGCCGAGCACCTTCCTGGCTATCTCGTCTATTAGGCGGCGGTCTGCTAGCCGGGGGTTTTCGTCTGCGGGCGTCCTGTCGCCGCCGCATACCACTATGGCTGCTACTCCGTGGCCGCGGAGCATTACTGAGCCTGGGCCGCCGCGGGCGGCTGAGTCGTAGCCCGCGGGGTCGAAGCGCCTTGGCCCCGTCATTACTGGGCTGAAGAGCCCCGCCATTATGGTCTTGGCGGCTGCGGGGCCGGTGGCTATCACCCTGGTCTTGGGGGCCTTGATGCAGTCGCTGTGCCTGTCGCTGATGAGTGCGGCGAGGGCTCTTACTCCCCGGTAGCCGGCGTAGCTGCGCCAGGTCTCCCAGAGCTGGTCCCAGGGCAGCTCCCATGACCATGCCTCGGGTTTCTCGCCCCTTGCATCCACTACGAGTACTCTGGGCTCCTCGCTGCGGCCGTGGATGGCTATCATGTGGTAGGGTGTCCTTGCTAGGCTCGTCGCTGCCCCGCCCATCGTGGAGACGTGGATGCCGCGGCTGACTGGGCTGCGGAAGACGGCTACTATGCGGTGGGTGCCTAGGACTGCTCCGCCGGCGAAGACCCCTCGGCCCAGGATGAGGGTGTTGCCTGGGTCTAGGGGCGGCTTCTCGTAGGTCCCCGTCTCTAGGTGGTGGCGGACGCCGTAGTCCACGGGGCCGAGGATTGGCGGCTCCAGGGGCTTCTCCTCGACCCATGCCTTGTCGTGGGAGGCGTCGTAGTGGAGTATGCGGAGGGTGTGGTTGCTGGGCATAACTCCTGGCCCGTGTAGTCTCTAGTGGTTCCCCGGGGCGCTGTGTGTTAAAGCCTGGGGCACCGGTTTGGGCTCCTCCCCTCAGCCGGGTGCTGTGCTGGGGTGGCTGGCGCGGCGCAGGTGCCGGGCTACGCGGTTGCCGCGGCCTTCCCGCTCGGGTTCGCGGCTGGGCTGCTGGGCACTCTCCTCGGCATCGGCGGCGGCGTGTTGATGGTGCCGGTGCTCATATTGATGGGTGTCTCGGCGAAGGTTGCTGCCCCGGCTAGCCTCGTGGCTATACTGGGCACGAGCCTGGGTGGTCTTCGCAGGCTTCTCCGCAGGGGCCTGGTTGACTGGAGGCTCGCCGTGTTCCTGGAGACCGCGTCGGGGCTCGGGGCTGTCACCGGGGTTAAGCTCGTGGGCGTGATGAGTGAGCGCGGCTTGATACTGTTCTGGGTCTTGGCGCTCATTGGCTCTGGGTTTGGCTTCTTGTTCTACGAGAGGCTTCCCCTGGGGCGGCGCGTGGAGAAGGGGCTCTCCGCCTCCCCGCTGCGGCTGGCCCTGGCCTGGCTGGTGAGCTTCGTGGCGGGCTTGTTATCCGCTATGCTTGGCATTGGTGGTGGCTTGATCAAGGTGCCGGTGCTTGTGCTGGTGGTTGGGCTCCCGGTGAAGGTTGCTGTCGCGACCAGCAAGCTCATGGTCGGGATTACTGCCAGCGTGGGCGTGATCGGGTATATCCTGGAGGGCCTGGTTGTGTGGAGCCTCGCGGTCCCGCTTGCCCTCGGCACCTATCTCGGGGCGAGCCTCTCCGCGAGGCTGCTGGTGCGGGCGCCGGAGAGGGCTGTGAGGCTCCTGGCGGCGAGCTACTACTTTGTGATGGCGTTCGTGCTCCTGCTGCGCTACCACGCGTTGCTCTAGTGGACGGTGCGGGCGAGCTCGCGGAGCACCGCCCCTATCTCGCCCAGCTCCACGAGGCTCCTCGGGGGCCTCTTGCCTGGCTCGCAGCCCTCCCCGGCGGTGAGCCTCCTGCTGCAGTACATGGCCTCGCTCACAACGCCCATGAACTCCCTCGGCGGCAGTATCGCGGCGGCGCGTAGCTCGCCCCTCCTAATGTCCTGGATGTTTGTTACTATTGTGTAGGCGAGCCTGCCCTTAGCTGCTGTCACGTAGAGCTTCTCTGCCCTGGGGTGGCGCTGCACGCTAGTCACAGTGACGCACTCGATGTCGAAGGCGTAGTAGGGGTCATTCTCGTCCCCCAGCGCGAGGCGCGCAGGGAGCCCGTAGAGGGTGCGGAGCGCGTACCGCGTCTCCGCGAGAGGCCTCCGGGCCCGGGGGTCCCCGCGGAGCCTGTCAAGCCACTCCCTCGGCAGGAGTAGCTCGGTGAGCCTCCGCACCACCTCCTGGAGCCTCCTGGCATCCTCGCTGACTGCGAGCATCGTGGGCGGGATGAAGCTATACCTCATCTTCTTAACCAGGGAGTGGGCCTCCCGGGCCAGCTCGTGGGCGCGCTGCCAGTTGGTGGGCACTGGGAGCCTCTTCGTCCGGGTAATCTCCTCGAGGAGGCCCGCGGCGTGCTCCGCGACTATGAAACGATAGTCGCTCCTCGTATCCGCCACTGCCCCAGCCACCCGCCACGGGGGCCGCGGCGCCGTCCCCCCGGGGCTCTTTTGGGCAGCCCCTCCCCGGGGCTAGGGGAACACCCTAGCCCCGGGGAGGGGCTGCCCAAAAGAGCCCCGGGGGGAC
>JALUFI010000141.1 GCA_027043685.1 Pyrodictiaceae archaeon | reverse complement strand
CGCCGGGATATCCTCCGTGCGGACGTAGACGAGGTTAACGTCCTCCCAGCTGGTGGGCGTAAGCAGCGTCCTCGAGTCCGGCGAGTACAGGGGCTCAAGCCCCGCGGCAGAGAGGAGCCGGAGCACGGGGTCCCGGAGCCTCCCCTTACTCGGCACCGCGAGCCTCACAGCCACGCCTACCCATCCCCGGGAAGGCCAGCAGCCGCTGCCCCCGGGCCCCCTAAACCCTAGTGGGCCCCCGGGCCCACCCAGCTGGCAGAGCGGCGGCGATGACGGGCCCCGGAAACGGTATATGCGTCCACGCCGCCACAGAACCCAGGCCTAGAATTGGGAAGGAGAGCGTGGGGCAGGCCCTTGACGCCTCGGCAGCCTCGCTGAGCCTCGGCACGGTCAAGCTCTACTATCTCGACGTGACGCCCGACTTCTACCGCATCCCCTACATAGTCGCCTACATCCTCGACCCAGGCACGCCGCACCCCCTTATCGTAGTTGACCCCGGGCCACGGAACCCGGCGGCCGAGAAGCTCCGCGCAGCGCTGGAGGCACTGGGTGCGCCGAGGAGAGAGGTAGTAGCCTACGCAACCCACGTACACATAGACCACGCCGGGAGCCTCGGCAGCCTCGCAAAACAGCTAGGAGGGAGCCTCGTAAGGGTCTACGCCCACCCCAGGGGCGCCCCCCACCTAGTAGACCCCTCCAAGCTCTGGAGGGCCTCCAGGAGCTACCTGGGCTGGATAGCCGAGGGCTACGGAGCCCCCGAGCCCCTCCCCCAGGACACGGTGGCGGCGACCAGCGACGGCGAGACCCACAGCTACGGAGCAGTCAGGGTAACAGTGCTCCACACGCCGGGCCACGCCAGCCACCACCAAAGCATAGCAGCCAGGGTCCAGGCCGGCGGCGACCCCATAGTCCTCTTCCCAGGCGACAGCGCAGGCATGGCCCACCCCGCAGCCGACGCCGTAGCCCCCACCACGCCGCCGCCCTTCAGGCTAGACATGTACCTCGAGAGCCTCCGGCGCCAGATAGCGCTCCGGCCGAGCCTCGTAGCCTACACCCACACCGGGCCAGCAGCCCCACAGTGCCTGGAGAGGCACCTACGCCAAGTAGAGAGGTGGAGGAGCTACTTCCAGGAGCTAGGCAGCAGGGTCTGCAGCGCCGCGAGCCCCGAGGAGCACCTAGAGAGGCTCCGCAGCCGCGACGAGGAGCTAGACCGCTTCATAGCCTACGCCGCCTCAAAGAGCAAGCCGCTACTCGCAGCCCTGCTCCACAGCGTGGACGGCTTCCTCGACTACCACCGCCGCCTAGCAGGCTGCAGCGAAAAACAATGAGCAACGCCGGGGGAAGGGGGCCCTAGCCTCCCCCAGCCCTGCCGCGGGCCAGCGTCACCGCAGCGTAGACGGCGGCTGCGCCCAGCACAGATGCGATGAGCAGCAAGGCGGCAGCGCCACTAGGCAGCTCCGGCAGCTCAAGCGACGGCCCCGGCCTAGCCTCCGCTCCCCCGCCCTGGGGCGGCGGCACCGGGAGGGATGTGCCGCTCGTCTCTCCTCCCTTGCCCCCGCCGTAGCTCATCGGGGCGGCATGCAGCGTTGAGGGCAGGGTAAGGTTCACGGTGAAGAGGCGGAGCAGCTTAGGCATCGTCTCGGCGACCCGTGGCCCGCCATAGATGCTGGCCGAGGCGTAGAGGGGCACCAGGCGGAGCACAGTCCTCCCGCCACCCACGGCGCCGGAGAGCCTGGAGAGCGGTATAACGGCGGTAGTGGAGCCGCCCTGCAGCGTCGCCACAGTCACGTTGCCGAGCTGGAGCAGCAACGGCTCATCGCCCACGAGGTCCAGGGCATCCAGCCCCCGAAGCACGACCACGCCATGCTTCCTGTCAACATAGGCCCCTGCGGCGACAACGTAGTAGGCGACGGGTGCACCGTCCACGAGCCCGGTTACGCGGATCAGGGAGGGCGCCCCTGGAGGCACGTGCACCAGCAGCCTGCAGCCCTCGCTGCCCGTCCTCAGAATGGTTGCGTTTAGCTCCTCCATGCCTATCAGCGTTGTGCCCAGCACCTTGCGGAGCGCCCATGCATGCACATCCACCGGGCACTCTCCACGGAAGTCTATGATGAATGTGCCGTTGGCCCCGGGATTCACGGCCGGGACAGTGCCGACAGCGTACTTGGCAAGCGTTGAGGCAACATACGCCACCCCTATGCTGACCGAGCCCGGCACGGCGGCGAATGGGGGCCTAGGCGCGGAGCCCCGGCTCCTCCAGGGCGAGGGCGCGGCCGGGTCCCCGAGCAGTACCGCGGACCTCGTCACCAGGGTGCCTATGTCCTCCTCCCCCGTGGCAAGGTATGCGCGGTAATGGCTGCTGGGGAGCGCTAGGTAGGCGGTGAGCGCCTCCCTCCACGCATCCCCGAGGGTCGCGGCACCACCCAGCCTCTCGAGGAACATGAGTAGGAGCCTATCCGCCCCAGCCATGCTGAGGCCAAGCTTGCCGGAGACAGCGGAGACGCCGTCAATGACCTCGACTGCGACCCTACTGAACCCGACGTAGGCCACGCCCACGCCCTTCTCGAGGAGTGCGACACCCAGGCTCGGGGGATGGAAGGGAGGCTTCACTAGGTCGGTGTCCCAGTAGCCGTCGCGGCACGCAGGCATCACGTAGACGCCGGGCTCGCCGCCCGTGGTGACCTCGCTGCTGCGGAGCAGCTCCTGGAAGTCATAGTTCCAGAGCCCGCCCGGCAGATAGTCGAGTAAGCTGTCCCCGCTGCCGTGAGCGACTATGTAGTAGAGCCCGTAGCGGCCCAGGTACCCGGCGAGCTTGAGGCCGCGGTAGTTGGCCTCGCTTAGCATGAACGAGTCGACACTCATGTTCATGGATCGCATTATCGCCGCGGCCCTCGAGGCCGCTGCCTCTCCCACGAACAATGTTGATGCGAAAGGCGCGCCGCCGGTGACCAGTGCGTAGCGCTGCCAATCGCCGCCCCTAATCCAGGCCTTCAACGCGTTGTAGTAGGCGGCCAGTGCAAGGGCGTCCGTGAAGGGTATCCTGCCGACAGCCACCTCAGCGACACCGTCGTAGTCGGGGTCGGCGTAGAAGTAGTCGCTGGGCACCTTCCCCTCCTTGGGGGACACAAGCTCGCTCAGCAGGGGGCTGCAGTAGTAGACCGGGGGCACCTCCTTGGCGCCGCCTATGAGGAGGAGGTATCGCAGCCCCTTCTCCAGCAGCTCCCTCTCCATCCCGATTATGTGGAGCGCGAGGCTGAGGTTATACCTCGGTGCGCCATTCTTTCCCGGCTCGCAGATGCCGGGCGGCGTCGGCGCCTCCGGGTACCTCGCAGCCACCTGCGAGGTTGTGAGCACCACTACCCTCATGTCGGCGCTGTGGAGCCTGGCTATCTTCTCGGCATAGGACTTAGCTATTATGTCGCCCGACGGGACAATTATAACCATTAAGGGCTTGCTGCTATTCGAGCCCTGGGAGGCGGCAACGGGCTCCAACGCTAAGTGGACGACGCCCCCCGGCCTCCCAGGCACGGCGGCCACGAAGAAGCCGTCGCCGCTTACGGTGACGGGCCTCGGAGTAGTCGCTGCCGGGCTAGGCACCACGGGGAGTCTCTCAAGGCTCCTCCAGAGCCCCGGGTCGGAGAGCAATGCGTAGAGGAGCGGATGCGCGGCCGCACCCCTCC
>JALUFI010000140.1 GCA_027043685.1 Pyrodictiaceae archaeon | reverse complement strand
ATGGTTGTGTTCATGTCTCTGGGGCTTGGTTTCTTCTATGGCGGCTTGGTGCGGCGGAAGAACGTGCTCTCAATGATAATGCTGAGTTTCCTCAGCTTGGCGCTGGTGAGTATTCAGTGGGTGCTGTTCGGCTACAGCCTGGCTTTCGCGCCTAACTGCTGCGGCGGCCTGGTCGGGGACCTGCGGTACGCGTTGTTCCGGGGCGTGGGGCTTGGGCCGGCGCCGCTGGCGCCCAGTGTGCCGCATATACTGTACGCTGTGTTCCAGATGGCGTTCGCCGGGATAACGCTGGGTATACTGACGAGCGCGCTCGCGGAGAGGGTGAGGCTCGAGGGCTTCCTGCTCTACGGGCTCCTTTGGACCACGCTGGTCTATGACCCGGTTGCCCACTGGGTGTGGGGCGGCGGCTTGCTCCACGAGGTGATTAAGCGCTACACGGGCGCGGCTCCCCTGGACTTCGCCGGCGGCACTGTGGTGCACATTGCCTCCGGGTTCTCCGCGCTGGCCATAGCTCTCGCGATCGGCGCTAGGAGGGGGTTCGGGGAGAGGGAGTTCCCGCCTCACAACATACCGTTGACGCTCATCGGCGCGGCTATTCTCTGGTTCGGCTGGTTCGGGTTCAACGCGGGCAGCGCGCTCGCAGCCAACGCCCAGGCCGCTAACGCTCTCGCAGTCACGCACATCGCCGCCAGCGCGGGGGCATTGACCTGGGGGCTGCTGAGCCTCTGGAGGAGTGGGCGGATGAGCAGCCTCGGGTTCGCGAGCGGCGCGGTGGCTGGCCTCGTGGCGATAACGCCTGCAGCTGGCTACGTGGGGCCCCTGGCGGCGATAGTGTTCGGCGTCGTGGCGGCGGCTGTGTGCTTCTACGCCCTCGACTGGAGGATAAGGAGGGGCATCGATGAGAGCCTCGACGCGTGGGCCGTTCACGGGGTCGGCGGCTTCACCGGCGCCCTGCTAACCGGCATATTCGCGAGGAAGGCCATCGGGGGCTACAGCGGCCTCATAGAGGGCAACGCCGCGCAGTTCCTAGCCCAGTTCGCGGACGCGGTGCTGGTCGCCGCCTACGCGTTCGCGGTGAGCTATGTCCTAGCGAAGCTGGTGGACAGGCTGGTGGGCCTGAGGGTGAGTGAGACCGAGGAGCACCTGGGCCTAGACATAGTGGAGCACGGGGAGGAGGCATACGCCTGGCTAGAGTAGCCCCAGAGGGGGTGGCTGTGCGGTGTCCCGGGTGGAGTGGAGCGGGCCCGTGAAGGTCGAGGCGGTAATCCGGCAGGAGAGGCTCGAGGCGGTGAAGAAGGCGCTGGAGGAGGCTGGGTTCCCCGCAATGACGGTCTACGAGGTCCGTGGCCGCGGGGAGCAGCGGGGCGTGCAGCTCGAGTACCGTGGCCACCTGGTCCACGTGGACCTGCTCCCCAAGGTGAAGCTCGAGATAGTGGTGGCCGGCATGGAGGAGGCCGAGAAGGCGGCGAGGGTGATAATGGAGGCTGCAAGGACGGGCCGGCCCGGGGACGGCAGGGTGTTCATCACGCCGGTGCTGAGGGTGTACAAGGTGAGGACGGGGGAGGAGGTCCCCTACTAGGCTAGGCCTTTTTCCCGGAGCAGGGCCCAGTACTCCTCGTCCCGGAGTATCGTCTCCTGCTCCCTCCTCACCCTGGAGACTAGGCCGGCGGCGCCCCTCCTTATGAAGCCGGCTAGCCTCTCCACAGCCTCCCTCCTCGGCATGGGTTTCGCGGGGAGCCCGGTCCGGCCTATGCTTGCCTTCGCGACGAGCCAGGCCCCCACCGCCTCCGGGGTGGCTAGTGAGCGGAGCCCGTCCCGGTCCAGCGCGCCGCCGCTGGCCCACCAGGCTTCACGGGCGTAGCTTATCCCGAGGGCCCTCATGAGCCGGTCCTCCCACTCCTCGTAGAGCCCCGGTGCGCGGCTCCTCACCTCCTCCAGCACCGAGCCGGGGTCTACGCCGCTGAGCGGCGACCTCGCAGCCGCGGAGGCCAGGGCGGGGTCCAGGACCGGCTCCAGGGAGCCGTGGAGGTAGGCGACGGCGGCGGCGTAGGCGCTGTGGAGGACAGTGGACATGAACGCCGCCACGGGGTCCTCCACCCTCCTGGCCCAGGTCCCCGCGGCTATCTCCGCCACCTCTGCCGGCTCGACAGGGTCAGTGGCGGCCGGCTCCCCGTCCACGAGCACCCAGGGCACGCTCCACGCCGCCCGCCTCATCGCCTCCCCGGGCGCCGTGGTGGAGGCTAGCTCCACCCTGCCGAGGAGCCCCTCCTCGTGGAGCCTCTTCACGGCCTCGTAGCTAGCGGCGCACGTGGGGTGGATGAGTATCCTCACCCGCGCCAAGACCCGGTGCACCACGGCGCCCAGGGGCCTAGACGCCGCGGAGTATTATGCGGTAGAGGAGGGCCTGGAGCGGCGGGGGGATGTAGCGGTTCCAGTGCAGCTCCCGGTAGCAGGTGCCCCACCGGGTGAGGTACCTCCTGGAGGCCCGGTCAAGCATCTCCACCACCTCCCCGGGGAGAGTGGTCTCCGCCGCCTCCGCCGCCTGGAGGACGTGGCGTCTCCTCCTAGCCCCCGCCACCGGCAGGGCGCCCCGGGCGCGGAGCCAGGCGAGCGCCACCACAGCCATGGTCTTCCCCGTGGCCTCGGCCGCGCGGCGCAGCGCCTCCTGCAGCCCCCTGTCCCTCGCCGCCTCCCTGAACACGGGGTCCAGCAGCCTCGCCGCGTTATCCGCCCTAGTCTTGCCGGCGAGCGCCCCCTTCGCCAACGGGCCCCACGCCATCACCGCGACGCCGAGTTCCCGGGCCACTGGGATGAGCCGGTGCTCCGGCACCCGGTGCGCCAGGCTGTAGTGGACCTGGTCCACGAGCACCTCGTGGCGCTTCGCGCACTCCACCGCCTCCCGGAGCTCGTGGGCGTTGAAGTTGCTGACACCCATGTAGCCCGCCAGCCCCCTCTCCACGGCCTCCTCGAGGAGGCGGACAGCCCTGCACGGCGTGAAGGGCAGCGGCGGCGGCCAGTGGTAGAGAACAAGGTCCGGGCTCCTACCCAGCCTCCTCGCCGACGCCTCCAGCGCCCCGGCCACGCCCCGCCCCGTCACCCGGTACCCAGCGACCTTGGTCACGATGAACGCCTCGCCTAGCACCCCGTGCCTCCGGAGCGCGGCGCCGAGCAGCTCCTCGCTCCTCCCCGCCCCATAGAGCTCGGCGGTATCAAAGAACAGGAGCCCCGTCTCGGCGGCAGCCCCTACAACCTCGTCCGCGGCCCCCTCGCCCACGCGGCCCCAGAGCCGGCCACCCAGCTGCCAAAGCCCAAGCGCGACACCCGGCACAACCGGGCCCCTACGCCCAAGCCTCACCGCGCCAGGAACCCTCGAAGGCACCGAGCCCCTCCCCACGCGGCGCCAGCGGAGCCCCCGCCGGCCCCCATTAGGGCCTAGGCGCGCCTCACAGCGGCCCGGAACAACGCCCCAGCCGTCCACACGTAGACAAGGACGGCAACCCACTCAGCCACGAGGCCCGGCAGCGTCGCGGTGTAGCCCGCGTACACGCTGCAGACATAGAGCACGCCACCCAGCATCGAGAGGAGGTAGGCGAGGAGCACTCCCACAACCATCATGGCTGCGTAGGCGGCGATGCTCGGCAACAGCAGCCGCCTAGCCCCCACGCCCACGACACGCCCAGCGGCAGCCGCGGGGCCAACGATGTG
>JALUFI010000139.1 GCA_027043685.1 Pyrodictiaceae archaeon | reverse complement strand
TAAAGTGGTCAACGACGTACACCTTCATGGCGCTAGTTACCTCCTTGAAGCCTCCCCTCTCACCCGCAAGGCCGCGAGGTGACTATATAAGTATTCCATATGCGACGCCGGGCCCAGGGGGTGGCAGCCATCTTAGTATTCAAGGGAGCCTAGGTAACCACCCCGGGCGGGTGAACACTCATGGCCGAGGAGCACGGCGGTGGCGGCGTAAAGAAGCTCGCGATATTCGAGGCCGAGGCGAAGATAGGCGAGGTTATGCAGGGCCTACAGGCCATACAGCTGCGACCAGAGGACTTCTCCAGCCCCGTTGCGCTTCAGATGGCGCTCAGCAGGATATACGAGGCCGTCCTAAAGGCCTTCGAGAGCGGGCCAAAGAAGAGGTACGTCGCAGAGGTAAGGTTTACGGATAGCCTCGGCAACCCAGTGGTGTTTGCAGTAGACCTAGGCGAGGCGCCGCCCCCGTTCTCAAAGGACAAGGTTAAGGCACGCGTGGTGGTAGAACTCTACGAGGAGGAAGAGTAGCCCCGGCACTGCAGCACTAGTCCCAGCGCCTCGGCTACTTTCCTCAACTCGCTGCATTCCTCCTCGCTGAGCCCCTCAACGGCTAGCACGTTGTTTTCCAGGTGGGCGTCGAGGCCGCGTCGCCTCAGCCGCCCCGCTACGTAGCGTGCAGCGGCATCGGTGAGCAGCTCGTCGGGGCTCCGGACACGGTAGAGCATCGGCGCCAGCCTCTCCAGGAAGCCCTGCCTGACAAGCCTCCTGGTCATCGCTTCAGCGAGCCGCTTGCTCCCCATGATTGGGCGGAGGATCTCCACTACCTCGCCCCGGTTGAGGCGGCGGTCGCCGCGATGCTCGGCGACCCGGTGGAGGATGTAGTATAGCAGCATCTCCCTCCTCTTGGGCCAGCGCTTCAGCATGGCGTCTCGCGGCCCCTCGCTGCCTCTGGAGGCGATGCCGGGGCTAGGCTATATGGGGCTGGCCCGGCGTAGGCTTGATAAGGGGGCATCCCCGCCGATGACGAGCCATGTAAGGATTGAGGCAGTTCGTCATACATGTGTGCCGGTGACTGGTAACCAGGCTGCGGAGGCGGGGGTGCCTCTGAGCCATGCCGTATCTTGACGAGGGCAGCGCGGTTTACATGATAGAGGACCTAATTGAGCGCCCGGAGCTAATGCAGAGCGTTGTCTCAAGCATAATGAGGGGGTGCCGCTGTGCTGTCATTGACCAGCCCTTCGCCGCCAGTATATCCAGCAACGGCTTCGTGGTTGACCGCGTGGTGGGTGTTGGCAGCGTTGTCTGCGAGGCGGGCTGCAGGGGTGAGGGTGCCCGTGTCCTTGCCTCACCGGCGTGGGGCAGGGGCAGGGTGGTTGAGCCCAGTGCTAGGTGCCTCTTCTGTGGTGAGCGCTTCGCGGCGATGCAGCTGAGGGCGCTGGGGTTCCAGCTGGAGGAGGTCGAGTTCAAGGTCTTCGTTGACCGTGTGACGCGTGGCACGGAGAGAGGCGTGGCCGTGGTCGACGCTGTACTTGACCCCTTGGAGCTGGAGCCGCTTGAAGGGGGCTGTGGGACGCTCCGTAGCGCCAACCCGCTACATCCCTCTGGCGCGCTCGGGAAGCCCGGGCTCAGCGGCTGTGTGGAGAAGCGCTTCGAGCTAGTGGGGCCCTCCTCGAGGGTGTTTATGCCCGTGCTGCTGCTCAACGGTGCGCCGCTGCTGGGGCGCTTCGAGGGCCTGGGGAACGGCCTAGTGGTCCTCGGCCCGGTGCAGGGCAGCTCGAGGTACGTGCAGCTGGCGACATGGCTGGGGGTGCTCTATGAGTGTGGCTCGCAGAGCGAGTATCTGCGGAAGCGGTGAGTGGAGGAGGCTCCGGCTCCGCCTCCTAGCGAGGCTCGAGGGCGACCTCGGAAAGGGACTGGTTGACGAGGATATTGTGCCACTCCTCCGCCTCCTGAATAGCAGTGAATGTATTGTTACGAGCAGTAGCTGCTCCGGCAGGATAGCCGTCTTCGCGGCACCGAGCCCGGGTGATAAGGCCCGGGGCGGTGTTGTGGCTAAGTGGCACCGGAGGGTGGAGCCCCGGGAGCTGATGGAGGCGGTGGAGGAGGCTCTCCGGGGCCTCCCCCGGGGCTTCGTCTGGGCCTCGGCGCAGCCCGTTGTGCTCGCGCTCCATGCCTGCAGCCAGGAGGCGGCGGAGGCCGTTGTACGGGCAGCGCTGAGGGCCGGGTTCAAGTACACGGGGTACCGGCTCGGCAGCATAGGCGACTACTATGTCACCGTGCAGGGCGTGGAGAGGATAGACGTCCCGATACGAGTAGGGGGCGTAGAGCTACGCATAGACCATGAGGCTCTAGCCTCGCTGCTCAACACGTACCTATCCCTAGCGAAGGCTAAGCTCGAGAGGCTCCACCGTAGCCTAGCCGCGGAGCTTCAGCTCCTACGGGGCTGCGGCGGGGGAGGCGTCAGCTAGGTCGGTGCTCCTCACCGGGCCCCTCTCCCCTCGAGGGGCTCCTCGGCCTAGGGTAGCTTCATCACCCGCCCTGCGAGACGTGTCTCTCCGTCGTGCTTGGCTAGTACAAGGGGCCTAGCAGGAAGGCAAGGCCACCAGTCAAGAACGCCACCTTGAGCAGCGACCGTAGCCTTGATGCAAGCTTTATTGCATCGTAGCTGCTCTTGGTTTTTAGGAGGCTTAGTGCTGAGTAGAGCACCAGGACATCCGTTGCAGCGGCGAGCACGTCGTAGAGGAGCCTGTAGGGCCCAAGTATCGGTGGCACGACGCTTACAGCAGCCACGAGTATTAGTAGGGCTGCCGCGGCCCTCGCTGCCCATAGGGGGTCCTTGCTGACGGCGAGGGTGAAGTAGCAGGCCTCCCGGTCGCCCTCGTAGTCCTCTATCCCCTTGACTATCTCGCGGCCCAGCACCAGGAGGAACGCAACCAGGGCAGGCACAGCGACGACTCCAGGCATGTCGCCACGTGTGGCAGCGTAGGCGAGGCCGCCCATCAGTATAGTCGCGGCCGAGTTGAGCGCGACGAGTATGTTGCCCAGGAGCCCTGTGCGCTTGATGTAAGCGGAGTACATGTAGACGAGAACTGCGTTGACGGCGGCGAAGTACAGTGCAGCCGCCCCCAGGGGGACGGCGGCAGCGACCCCGGCTGCCAGCAGCGCTAGGGCTAGGATGTAGGCCTCCCGGGGCGAGACCCTGCCCGAGGGTATAGGCCTATACGGCTTCACTATCGAGTCCGTCTCGACGTCGTAGTAGTCGTTCACGACGTAGCCACCGGCCGCCACGAGCACCACGGCGGCGACCGCGTAGAGCAGAGTCCTTCCCAGCAGGGGCGCGGACTCGGCGGCGGCAGCTGTAACGTAGCCTATGGCGGTGGTTATTGCGGACACGAGTAGGTTGTGAGGCCTCGTGAGCTCAAGGTACGCGGCGAGCTTGCTCGATACTTTCGCCCAGCCCCCACCAATTCCCCGGCTTGAAGGCGCCGCCACAGCGGGCGACCAGGCTTGGCGGCGGAAACCACACCCCCCTACATAATGCTAACCAGAGCCGAGAGGCTCAGGGCGGCCAGGACGATAAACCGCGGCGACATACTCTACGTGAAACTGCTCGACGACTGCAGAGTGAGAGCCGCAGTCAGGTCATCCAGGGGAGACACAGTGCACATAACCGAGATAGACATGTGTACCGGGAAGGCGCACTGTACATGCA
>JALUFI010000138.1 GCA_027043685.1 Pyrodictiaceae archaeon | reverse complement strand
AGCCCCGCTATCCCGCGGAGCAGCGTCGTCTTCCCGCTCCCACTCGGCCCAACCACGACCAGGTACCCCGGCCCATCCTCCCGGAGGCTGACGCCGCGCAGCACCTCAGCCCCGCCAAGCCGCACCCGCAGAGCCTCCACGAGGAGAAGCGGAGCCTCAGCCACGGCACACGTACCCCCCAGTCAGCGGCGGCTGCACCGAGCCTCTTTTCCCCTGGCCCATCCAGGGCTAGGACTCCCCCGGCCCCTCTCGCTTAGACAAGCGCGTAGCGTGAGGCCCAACCGGAGGGGGGTACCGTGGAGGAGACGCTGAGTGCCCCCTGGGTGGTAGTGGGCTACGACTACCAGAGGATAGAGAGGACGGAGATACCGCTCCAGATAAGGAGGCCCGCGACCGGGATAGACCTGGACTCCTTCCTCTGGAGCGAGGACCCCGAGATACGCGAGATACTCGCGACCAGCGACGGCCTCGAGGAGGCCAGGAGGCTGCTCTGGCTCCACCTTGACCGGAAGGAGTGGGAGCTAGCCACGGGGGAGAAGAGGCTCCACCCACTCATAGAGGCCGTGGCCAGGGACGCGATAAGGGTCTTCAAGAACATAATCTCGCCTAGGAACGAGAAGCTCACCGGCTACAGCGCCCTCTACCACCTCTGGCGCCTAGCCCGCGAGGGCCAGGCAGCGGCAGCCGAGGTGGACGAGGGCTTCGTCTACGAGTTCAAGCACCTCTTCAAGGCGATAAACGGTCGCCCCGACATCTACCCCGCGAAGTACGCTGAGGGATTGGAGCAGGTGGACTTCAAGAGGATAAGGGGACGCGCAGCCGGCGTCGCGAGGAGCAACTACCTAGACGAGCTCGCCAGGAGGGTCAGGCGCTACATAGAGCGCTACCCCAGTGGCCTAGACCCGGAGGTCGTGGAGAAGCGGAGGGAGAACGCCAAGAGGATACTCGAGGCCCTCGGGGGAACGATGGATGACTGGAGGGACTACCGCTGGCACTTCCGCAACGTCCTCAAGGGCCGCCGCGGCGTGGAGATACTCCGCAAGCTCGCCAAGATAAGCGACGAAGACCTAGAGGCGATGATGAAGGCGGTGGAGTACAGGATACCCTTCGGGGTCACGCCCTACTACCTCCACCTCTTCGACCTCGACCATCCCTGGAGCAACGACCACCAGGTCCGCCGCCAGGTGCTGCCCCCGCTCCACTACGTCAAGGTGATGATGGAGCACAGGGAGGACCGGGAGTACTACTTCGACTTCATGGGTGAGCACGATACAAGCCCGCACCCCCTCATAACCAGGCGCTACCCCATGGTGGCCATACTCAAGGCGGCCAACACTTGTCCACAGATATGCGTCTACTGCCAGCGCAACTGGGAGATAGTAACCGCCCTCGACCCCAACGGCATCCCGACAAGGAAGGCCATAGACAAGGCCATTGACTGGTTCGCAGAGCACCCCGAGATAAGGGACGTGCTCATAACCGGCGGTGACCCCATGATACTCAGCGACCAGATGATAGAGCACATAGTGTCGAGGCTGGCGGAGCTAGACCACATCGAGTTGATAAGGATAGGCACGAGGATACTCGTAACAGTGCCCTTCAGGATAACCGACGAGCTTGCGGAGATGCTTGGGAGCTACGTGGAGCCGGGCAAGAGGGTGCTCAGCATCTCAACCCACGTGGAGTCAGCGTACGAGGTCACCCCGGAGATGGCCGAGGCGGTCTACAAGCTGAGGAGGAACGGCCTAATGGTGTACAACCAGCAGGTCTACACGTTCTGGGTCAGCAGGCGCTTCGAGACAGTAGCGCTGCGGATAGCCCTCAAGAAGGCGGGGATAGACCCCTACTACACCTTCTACCCGAAGGGCAAGTGGGAGACAAAGGACTACCTCGTCCCGGTCGCGAGGATACTCCAGGAGCGCAAGGAGGAGGCCCGCCTTCTCCCAGGCACCTTCCGCACAGAGGAGCCCGTCTTCAACGTGCCCAGGCTCGGCAAGAACCACCTACGCGCCGGCCAGGACCACGAGCTGATCATGATAAGGCCTGACGGCCGCCGCGTCTACCTGTGGCACCCCTGGGAGAAGAACATACAGCTCGTGGACCCCTACATCTACACCGACATGGTGTCGATAAAGATGTACCTTGACATGCTCCAGGAGGTCTTCGGCGAGGACCCCGAGGACTACAAGAGCATCTGGTACTACTACTAACAACACTGTGGGAACCCGTACACCCGTACACTCGGCCGCGGTGCGTTTTCCGCACCCTCCCCGGCCAGCCGCTCCCTCCGGCTCAATCACTGCTCAAAGCGTAGCCCCTTCCAGCCGTATACCTATCCGTACATTTGTGCAGACCCCATATGGGGCATACTTTACACCGCTGCACAGCCACCGTGTTCTCCACGTGTAGCCAGCGGTCAGTTGTTCGGCCCCGGGTGGGCTCAGGCCCCGACGGGTGTCCGGCGGCGGGGGCCGCGGCTACGGCGCGTGAAGGGTGGGTGCATTGGCCGTGGGGGAGCCGGAGCTGTTCCGCGACGTCTACCCCTACCGTGAGCCGCCCCGGATACTCGTAGCCAAGGAGGCGGCTCCCCGCTGGTTCGAGCCCGAGAGCATAGTCGTGACCGACACCACGCTGCGTGACGGGCAGCAGGGCTGGCGCCCCCTGAGCGTCGAGGAGGGGTACCGGATATACGAGGCCCTCGTGGAGCTGGGCGGCGACGGCTCAATCTACTCGGCGGAGTTCTTCCTCTACACTGGGCGGGACCGCGAGCTAGTCCGCAGGGTGCTTCAGTCGGGGCACCGGTTCCCGAAGCCCATCGGCTGGATAAGGGCCACTATGAGCGACCTCCGGCTCGTGCTGGAGGCGGGGCTGGAGGAGACCACGGTGCTGACGAGCATCAGCGACTACCACATCTACTACAAGTTCGGCGTGGACAGGGAGAGGGCTTTCGAGAAGTACCTCTCGGTCATAGAGGAGGCTATGAAGAGGGGGATAGTGGTCCGCTGCACCCTCGAGGACGCGACCCGGGCGAGCCTCGAGCGGAACATCCTCCCCTTCGTCGAGAGGGTTATGAGGCTCAGCGAGCGCTACGGGGTGGACTTCCGAGTCAAGGTGGCGGACACGCTTGGCCTCGGGCTCCCCTTCCCATGGGTGCCCCCGCCCCGGGGGATACCCGCGCTCATAGAGGCGCTTCGCTCCGCGGGGCTCCGCGCCGACCAGATAGAGTTCCATGGCCACAACGACCTGGGCCTCGTGGTGGCTAACCACCTGGCTGCGTGGATGAGTGGCGCGGGGATGAGTAACTGCACGCTGCTAGGCATAGGGGAGAGGGCCGGCAACTGCCCACTCGAGGTCATGCTCCTCCACTACGCGGGGCTGACGGGCAAGAGGCCGAGGCTCGAGGCCCTGCCCAGGATAGTGGAGATGCTGGAGTCGATGGGCGTGCGTGTCCCGGAGTGGCAGCCCCTAGTTGGCAGGAACGCGTTCCGCACAAAGGCCGGGGTCCATATAGACGGGTTGCTGAAGAACCCGGAGGTCTACCTCCCCTTCGACCCCGGCATAGTGGGCAGGAGGGCAGAGGTAGCGGTCACCGCCTATGGTGGGAGGGCGGCGGTGGTGCTCTGGCTGAGGAGCAGGCTGCCGCGCGGCGCAGCGGAGGGGCTGAGGAAGGATGACCCGAGGGTTGAGGCGGTGTACCGGGAGGTGGTGA
>JALUFI010000137.1 GCA_027043685.1 Pyrodictiaceae archaeon | reverse complement strand
CTGCCCGGCTCCACCCCCACGTTCCGGAGGAACGCCTTGAAGCCACGCTCCGCCGCCGTTGAGGCGAGCTTTCCGAGGAGCACAGCGGCCTGGCGCTCCCCCACGACGCTGGTCAGCAGGCCGGGCAAGTCGTCGAGGAGCATCTTTGTGGCCATCACGCTTAGGCCGTGGGCCACTGCCTCGCGGTTCTCCAGCAGCTCCGCCACGGCTACACACCACGCTCCGAGAGCATTGAGGAGACGGGAACTGTGTTCAGTCCCGTCTTATCCGCCCAGTAGCTGTGCCCAGGAGCGAAGACTATAAGCCATGCATAAACATGCGTGATTAATCCACCAAAATAATGCATAAACATTGTTTATTTTTATGCAGCGTATAAACCATTAATAGCGCCGAATACGAGGCGTTGGAGAAGAGGGCCTAGTAGTCTTTGACCACCGGGTTCGCTATGCAGCCTATCCCCGAGACGCAGGTAACGACGACGTCGCCTGGCTGGAGGTATCTGGGCGGGCTCCGGGCGTGGCCGACACCGGAGGGTGTGCCGGTGGCCACTATGTCGCCGGGCTCCAGGAGGGTGCCCCTGCTCGCGTACTCGACGAGCGCCGCGGGCGGGTGGATGAGGTCCCGGGTGTCTCCGTCCTGGAGCCTCTCGCCGCTCACCTCGAGCACGACGCGGAGCCCACGGGCGGGGCTGAGAAGGCTCCTGGGCACGATTAGTGGCCCGGTGGGGGCGTAGTTGTCCCTGCTCTTCCCCCTCCACCACTGGGTTACGCCGCTCTCGAGCTGCTCCCTGCGGGCCGAGACGTCGTTGAGCACCGTGTAGCCCCAGATGGCCTCGGCTGCCTCCTCTAGGCTCATGCTTCTCCCGGGGAGACCGAGCACCGCCGCCAGCTCGGCCTCCGCGTCGACCTTGAGCCCGGGCTCGTGGAGGATTATCGCGTCCCCTGGCCCGGCGACGGCATTGCCGCTCTTCACGAAGAGCTCCGGCACCGGCGGGGGCTCTATGCCTAGCTCCTCGGCGTGGCTCCGGTAGTTGAGGCCGACGAGCACCACGTGGCTGGGCTTCTCCACGGGGGCCAGGAGCCTTACAGCGGCGAGGGGGAGCCCCTTGTCGCTGGAGGCTACTCGGCGGGCGAGCTGCTCGAACTCCTCCGGTGGGTTCTCGAGCATTACCTCCCTCGTGTCCCGGTACCCCCAGGCGCCGAGGGTGTAGACGCGGCCCCTGTACACCACCGCGGGCTCAACCGTGCCGCCGGGCGCCACGGCCCTGGCGAGGCCCAGCACTGCCTCTACCCGGAACCCGGTCCAGCAGGGCACCTGCAACGCTATCCCCGTTGATGCTGTGGCGGTGTTACGGTGTTGAGTTGCTCGCGGCCTCACCTATCGCCTGCCCACCGTTTGTAGTGTTAGTAGATTGTTTGAACCGTGGGCACCTATATATGATGGCGCTCTGTGCTTCACCGACTAGGGGGCTGTATAGCCGTGGATAGGGGGAGCTACCCCGCCGGCCCGCCCGGCGGCGGGCTCAGCCGCTTGATGGCCGAGCGGGTCACCGAGATCCGGCTCCATGGCCGTGGAGGCCAGGGGGCTGTAACCGCCGCGACGCTGCTCGTTGCCGCGGCGCTGCGGGAGGGGAAGTGGGGGCAGGCGATACCCAGCTTCGGTGCCGAGAGGAGGGGTGCCCACGTCCTAGCCTTCGCCCGTGTCTCCCCCGACCCGGTGCCGGTGCATAGCCAGGTCAGGAGGCCCCACGTTGTAACCGTGCTTGACCCCGGGTTGATGCTGGTGGAGAGGGAGAGGGTTCTCCGCGGCCTCCGCCCCGGCGGCACCGTGGTCGCGAACCTCCCGGCGCCAGTGGATGTTGGCGTTGCGAGGCTGTTCTACGTGGACGCGACCAGGATAGCGAAGGAGCTGGGCCTCGTGGTGGCTGGCTGGCCCGTCGTGAACACGGCGATGCTCGGCGCGTTGGCGAGGGCGACAGGGCTCGTCTCGATAGACTCTGTTGTGGACGCGATAATGGAGTTCTGGTCGGGGAGGGAGAAGGTGGCTGAGCTGAACGCCGAGGCGGCGAGGAGGGCGTACCGGGAGACCAGGGCCGCGGAGGCCGTCAAGGCCGCTGCGGCGGCGGGGGAGGTGGCTGGGCGTGGCTGAGTCGGGGCAGCAGAGGGGCAGGGCGCCGGAGCCCGTGCTGGAGCCCGGCAGGCACCTCTACCCGGTGAGCATCGCCGCCCCGGGCAGCATGGGGCGCACTGGGCTCTGGAGGACGCAGCGCCCAGTGGTTGATGAGGCCAGGTGTACTGGGTGCTACCTCTGCTGGCTCTACTGCCCCGAGGACGTTATTGAGATGCGGGACGGCGCCGGGCCCCGTGGCCAGGCAATACCCTTCATTGACTACGAGTACTGCAAGGGCTGCGGCGTCTGCGCTACCGCTTGCCCGGTTAACGCGATACGCATGGTCGACGAGGAGGAGTTCATCCTCCGCGGGTTCCGCGGGGGAGGAGAGAGACGGGAGGGGTGAGGAGTAGTGGCGTCCGTGGCTGAGGCCCGGGCCGCGGCGGAGAGGCTCATTCCCCTCCGCGGCAACGAGGCGGTTGCGTACGCGGTCAAGCTGGCCAGGGTCCAGGTGGTTGCAGCTTACCCGATAACCCCGCAGACGATTATCGTTGAGAAGATAGATGAGCTGATAGCGAGGGGCGAGATGGATGCTGATATGATCCACGTGGAGAGCGAGCACAGCGCCCTGGCCGCTACCTACGGCGCCGCGATGGGTGGTGTGAGGACGTTCACTGCTACCGCTAGCCACGGCCTCGCCTACATGTACGAGATGCTGTGGTGGGCCGCGGCGAGCCGCGTCCCCATAGTCATGGCCGTGGTTACCAGAGCAATCGGGCCCCCGTGGAACATCCACGTGGAGCACGCGGATATCATGAGCACCCGGGATACGGGCTGGCTGGTCTCCATGGCGGAGAACAACCAGGAGGCGCTGGACCTCACGTTGATGATGTTCCGTGTAACCGAGGACCCGAGGGTCTACCTGCCGGGCATAGTCGGGCTCGACGGCTTCATACTGAGCCACACCGTGGAGCCCGTCTCGGTGCCTCCGCAGGAGGTTGTGGACGAGTTCCTGCCGCCCAGGAGGCAGCCCTACACGATTGAGCCCGGGAACCCGATAGCAATGGGCAACATAATGCCCGACGAGGTCTTCGAGCTGCACCGGGTAGACATGCATGCGAGCAGCAGGGCCGCTGTGGAGGCTATACGGGAGGCCGGGAGGCTCTACGGGAAGCTCACCGGCAGGGACTACAGCAGCCTACTGGAGTGCTACCGGTGCAGCGACGCAGACGCGTTGATAGTGGGCATTGGCTCCTGGATGGGCGACGCGAAGATAGCGGTTGACATGCTGCGGGAGGAGGGGCTCCGGTTCGGGGCTGCGAGGCTGCGCTGGATAAGGCCCTTCCCGTGGCAGGAGCTGCGCGAGGCGGGCCTCGGCAAGAAGCTCGTAGTGGTGCTTGACAGGAGCGTGAGCTTCGGGCACGCCGGGCCCCTGTTCCTCGAGGTGAGCAGCGCGCTCGAGGCGAGGCCAAGCATGGTTGGCTTCGCCGCCGGCGTCGGCGGCGTCGACATATCGTATGAGGACATAGCGGCTATGGCCAGGAAGGCTTGGAGCATGGTCGAGGAGAACGGGAGGGTCTACGTGCCGCTCCTCTGGTACCACCTCGGAGGCTTCTACCCCATGGAGCCCGGGCCCCTGCCGGCC
>JALUFI010000136.1 GCA_027043685.1 Pyrodictiaceae archaeon | reverse complement strand
GCGGTTCGCTCGAACTCCTCCAAGCTGAGCTTCCCCTTAGCCAGGTCATGGCTATAGATGAATATCTTCTTCATCAAGTGGTGGAGAGGGTCGTTGATGAAGCTCTTAAGCTCCTTGGGTAGAAGCACCGCCCTGGCGCCGACTAGGCCAACAACCTCCTCCAACGCCTCGCGGAGAACCATTATCCAGCGCCTAGCCTCTGCAACCTCTTCGCCGAACAAAGCCTCAACGAAGCACCTGCGAAACTCCTCCAACCCCTTGTCATCGTCGTCCCGTAGCCCCGGCACCAGCCTCTTCCAGTCGCTGCAGGCCCCCAACAAGCCCCCCGGCAGAAACACCGTATTACCCGCCCCAGGTCTAACCCCTTACGCTACCAGAGGACCCCATCCGGGCAGAAGGGACCCGGGGCTGAGAGGAGGCGCGGGGGTGCAGGAGCCACGATATACGGCGTGGATAGTGTCTTCCGTCTCCTCCCCCTAAGCGTGCTGGGCGCCCACAACGTCCCCTGGGTGCCAACCAGGAAGCAGCTCCTGGCGCACGTGATGAGGCTTGCGGGCGTGAAGCCAGGCGTCGTGTTCTACGACCTCGGCTGCGGCGACGGACGGGTAGTTATAGAGGCCGCGAAGAGAGGCGCCCGCGGGGTCTGCGTCGAGCTGCGCCGCGACCTCATAGAGCAGGCTATGCGCAACGCACGCGAAGCAGGCGTGGCGGACAGGATAAAGTTCGTAAACAAGAGCTTCTTCGACGTGGATCTAAGCGATGCAGACATAGTCTACATGTACCTATTGACCAGGGTCAATGCGCAATTGAGGCCGAAGCTGGAGAAGGAGCTACGGCTAGGCGCCCGGGTCGTGACACTAGACTTTGAGGTGCCGGGCTGGAAGCCCGTACAGGTGGAGAAACACGTGGTCGCAGGCATGACCAGGGTGCTCTACCTCTACATAAAGGGCGTCAGTGACCACTCCTAGCCCTCCACGAGGCGAGCAAGCCGGCAGCCATAACCGGGAGTATCAGCGTGGCGTCGCCGTAGACGACTATGTGGTCCGCCTCGGGCCTCACCTTCCCCCAGCTTATAGCCTCCCGCGGCCTCGCCCCGCTTAGGCTGCCATCGTACTCCACAGCAGTAGTCACGTAGACGACGCAGTCGAAGCCCTCGCGGAACTGCGCCCACCAGATGCTGTGGTGCTTGCTTATACCGCCGCCTATGAGCAGCCCGACAGCCTTCTTGGCGCCGAAGAACTTGTTAGCCATAACCTCCTCGTCCCGGAACGGGTTTATCCGCAGGTCGCGGTGCGTCTGAGTATACGTGAACAACGCAGTCCCGAACGCGCCGTCGAGGTACCCCGGCACGATTACGGGCACCCTCTTCTCATAGGCAGCGCGCAGGATGCCGTCCCGGAGCTCCTTGCCCAGCTCCCAGAGGAGCTCGTAGACCCCCCACTCCCTCCCCCTGTCAAGCCTGTCAAGCACGCGGTACACGGTCTTCTCAACAACTGGGCCATAGTTCTCAAAGGGTATGAAGACGTTGCCTAGTCGGTGGATCTCTAGCCTCCTAAGCTCACGGTCGTCGGCCTCGAAGAAGCCCTTGTAGTACTTCGCCCCGCTGCCCCGCGCAACATCGTGGTCAACAGTGCCGCAAGTGGTTACCACGAGGTTGAAGACGCCCTCCCGTATCAGCTGCGCAAACACGCCCCGAAGCCCCGTCGCGACAAGGTTGGCGGTGAACGACACAACGCGTAGATCCGCGTCGATGAGGCACCTGGTCAGCATCCTCGTGGCGCGGGACAAGTGGCCAGCCATGAAACCGTATATCTTGTCGTAGAGCTCTATGAGGTCGCTTAGCTTAGCATCGGGGTTTATCTCGACATCCTCGACCGGCTCAAGGGACTCTATAAGCCGCTCCCGCTCCTCGGCCACAGCCGCGCCACCCCGGGGCGTTTGGCCCCTCTGCGGCGCCCAGGCTATTTACAGCCCATTAGGCCCCCAGCCCCGTCTAGGCTCCAGGCCCAACAGTTCCCAGGTTCCTGGCGGGTGCGGCGCCGGTGGGGAGGGGGAAGCGTAGGTGGCTCGCGAGTGAACGCATAGCGTTCCGCCTCCTAGAGGAGCGGGGCTACGAGATACTCGAGACCCATAGGAAGGTCGTTATCGATGGCGTCGAGGTTGGGGAGGTCGATGCCGTGGCCCGGAGCCCCGATGGCTCGCTCTACGCGGTTGAGGTCAAGGCAGGGAGGCTGGACGTCCACGGAGTGAGGCAGGCCTACGCTAACGCCGTCGTGCTGGGCTATAAGCCGCTGGTGGTGTGCAAGGGGTTTGCAGACGACGCGGCTCAGAAGCTCGCGGAGAAGCTAGGCGTTGAGGTCATTGAGCTGGAGGACGTGTTCCTGGTAGACGCCGAGGAGCTTGAAGACATAGTGCGCGGCGCAGCAGCCGAGGCGATGGCGGACGCGCTGACGCTCCTCCTTGAGCCGCCAAGGATACCGCCGGGGCTCCTCGACGCGGTGAAGGCGATAGCGGGGTCAAGCAGCCCCCTGGACGCGGCAAAGCGGAGCGGCCTAGGGCTCCGGGAGATCAGCGAGGCGGCCAAGCTGCTTAAGGAGAGGAGCCTCCTCGCGCGCAAGGGGGGCTGGCGGGGGGTCGCCCTAGCGGCCTCCCTCGCGCTCGCCGGTCTACGCCTCACAGCTCTCCTAGGCTCCCTCCGGGACGCCGCGGAGAGGCTCGCCGAGGAGAGGGAGGCGCTTCTTGGCAGCCGGGGCCGTGGACGTGAGGAGGGTTAAGCAGGAGATAAGGCAGCGGATATGGAGGCTCCTAGAGGAGCGCGGCGTAGCTGCCTTCCCGCGCCCCGTCTACGGGAGGATACCAAACTTCGTCGGCGCGAGGGAGGCGGCGGAGCGCGTAACCAGGCTCCCCGAGTGGCGCGCCGCGAGGGTGGTGAAGGCGAACCCAGACGCTCCCCAGAGATGGCTCCGCCTCGCGGCGCTGCAGCAGGGCAAGAAGCTCCTCATGGCTACTCCGAGGCTGTGCGAAGGCTTCCTCTTATTGGACCCGGCGAGGATACCCCCAGGCCTCTACCAGAAGGCATCCACGATAAGAGGAGCCTTCTCGCTAGGCGAGCGCATAGCCATAGAGCAGCTGGAGGCGAGGCTAGGCAAGATAGACTTCATAGTCACGGGCTCGGTGGCCGTTGACAGGAAGGGCAGGAGGCTAGGCAAGGGAGAGGGCTACGCAGAGATAGAGTACGCAGTGCTCCGCGAACTGGGCCTAGTAGGCGAGGACACACCCATAGCGACTACGATACACGACCTCCAGCTGGTCGACGAGATACCCCGGAGCCCCTACGACCTCACCCTAGACTACGCGGCAACTCCCACAAAGCTACTCCACTTCAGGAACCGCGAGCCAAGGCCCCCGGGCATACTATGGGACATGCTGAGCTGCGAGAAGTACCACGAAATCCCCCTGCTCAAGCAACTAGCAAGGATGAAGAGAGTGGACATGACGCGCTGCGAGACGAGGCGGTAGGGGGAAGAATGGCGTGAAAAGCTGCGGCCCTAGAGCACCGTGGAGGGGTCTATCCCCCTCCTCTTGGCTATCTCCCAGGGGTCTATGAAGCAGAGCGGGTCATCGCCCCACGGGTCGCCGGTAGCCTCGAGCGCTCTGCCGCGGCTGCCCCCGCCGCATATCCTGCGGAAGGGGCAGGAGCCGCACCTGGGGCCGCGTAGGTGCTTCTCTATCTCCAGGAAGGGCTTGAGGGCCGGGTTATCGGGGCGCA
>JALUFI010000135.1 GCA_027043685.1 Pyrodictiaceae archaeon | reverse complement strand
ACCCAGGGGCCCCCATTAAAGCCCCCCGGGCGCAGCCAGCCCGGCCCCCGGGAAGAGGTACGCGTAGAGCAATACGCGTATACAGGTACGCGTAACACGATACGAGACCCCGGGGGCTGGAGCGGGGTGCCGGCGCCGCAGCCCTTCTACGACCGCAGCCTGGAGCTAACAGCCCTGGAGGCCGAGTGGCGCCGCAACGGCTTCTCCCTGGCAATAGTCTACGGGCGCCGCCGCATAGGGAAGACCGCGCTCCTCCGCCGCTTCCTCCACGGGAGGCGAGGCGTCTACTACGTCGCCGCCGAGCTCCCGGCCGAAAGGCTCCACCGCGAGTTCGCAGAGGTGGCGGGAGAGGAGCTGGGCATCTACCTCCCAGCAGACATAGTCGAGGCCCTCGAAAGGATAGCCGCGACAGGCGAGAGGGTGGCGGTAGTCCTCGACGAGTTCCAGTACATAGCCGAGGCAGACCCCAGCCTAGCCTCCAGGCTCCAACGCAGCATAGACACGAGGCTAGCAGCGACCCGGCTCATGCTAGTCCTATGCGGCTCAGCAGTCTCCTTCTTCGAGACAAGGCTCCTCGGGGGCAAAGCACCCCTCTTCGGCAGGAGAACCAGGAGCCTCAAGCTACGCCCAATGAAGCTCCTAGACGCCCACGGCTTCTACAGCTCAGCCGAAAGCTTCCGCGAAGAAGCAGCAATGTACGCCGTCCTCGGAGGCACACCCGCCTACGCCCTCCACGCAGCAGGCGCCAAGCGCCTAGAGGAGCTGCTCAAAAGGATACTCGAGCCAGGCCACCCACTGCTAACAGAGCCCCTCGACCTCCTACGCCAAGAGCTAAGAGAGCCGAGGAGCTACCTCGCACTCCTCCAGGCAATAGCCCAGGGCAGGACGAGGAGCGGCGAAGCAGCCCAAGCAGCAGGCCTGGACCCCCGTAACGTACACCACTACATCGCGGTACTAGAGCAGCTAGACATAGTGGAGAGGCGACGCCCACTAGGCAGGAGGAAGGGCCACCAACTAGCAATAAAGGACCCCTTCTTCGCCTACTGGCTAACAGTCACCCCGAGGATCCAGAGCCTAGTAGAAGCAGGCCTAACAGCCAAAGCAGCAGAGACCGCGAAGCGCCTCGTAGAGGAACGCCTCCTAGGCCCAGTCCTCGAGAAGATACTCCAAGACCACCTCCCAGAGCTAAACGAGGCAGGCCTAATCCCAGTAACACCGGTAGAGCACGGCCCATGGTGGGCAAGAGGCGAGGAGATAGACATAGTGGTCCGCGACCCCGGCCACGCAGCGGCCTTCATAGAGGTAAAGACGAGGGCCACACAGGCAGAGGCAGAACACATCGCGAGAAAGCTCCGAGAGAAGGCCGCGAAAACCGGGCTCCAGGAACCAGCCAACCACTATATAGTAGCAGCAGCCGAAACCGACACAGACAAACCCATCACAATCCTCGACGAGAACACACTGCTCCTAAACCTCGAGGAAGCCTGGCACATCCTCGTAGAAAGACACCCCGAGCGATGGAAGCCGCACTGAGCCGCGGAGCCGCAACCCGTAACACGAGGCAGCCCAGGGAACCATTACCTCAAACCAGGCCCCCTGGGGGGAGGTGGCTGCCCTGTGATTCTCCCCTGGAGGAGGCGTCTCCGCGACTACCTTGTGAAGGAGGGCGTGGAGTTCACCCTGAGGAGCCCCGTCTTCGAGAACGGTGGCCGCATCCCCCGCCGCTACACCTGCGACGGCGACGACGTCTCCCCGCCGCTGGAGTGGAGCGGCGCCCCGGAGGGCACCAGGGGCTACGCACTCATAATGTATGACCCGGACGCGCCCAGGGGCACCTTCATCCACTGGGTGCTCTACAACATCCCCGCCTCCACGACCAGGCTCCCGGAGGCGGTGCCCCCGAGCCCCGTGGTCGAGGGCATAGGGGTCCAGGGGGTCAACGACTTCGGCCGCACCGGGTACGGCGGCCCCTGCCCGCCGCCGGGGCACGGCGTGCACCGCTACTTCTTCGCCCTCCACGCCCTCGACACCAGCGACATAGGCCTGGGCCCCGGCGCCTCCGCGGAGGAGGTCGTGGAGAGGATAAGGGGCCACGTGCTCGGCTACGCAGTGCTAATGGGCACCTACAGCCGCTGAGCCCCCGGCGGAGTCCCTGCGGCCAGCGCCGGGAAGCACAGGGATAACGAGGTATCTCTCCCCCTTTCCCTCCACGAGCCTGGCGCGCTCCTCCCTATCCACCACAACACCTATGATAGGCGCCTTCGCCCTCTTTACGAGCCTGACAAGGGCCTCTAGGCACCTGGCTGCGGGCTCCGTGGCAGCGACCAGAAGCACGCGTGGCTTCTTGGAGAGACAGCGGTGGGGCAGGGCAAGGGCCTCGGCCCTCGCCCCGGTGATGCAGTAGTCGACGAGGCTCTGTTCCTCGTAGAGCCTGCTCGACGCGACGCAGAGCCTAGCCCGGAGGTAGTAGGAGAGCATCGTCGCGAAGGCGACCGAGTAGGCCTCATCAATGGTGACAATCACGCCGACCCGGCCCTTCTTCTCGGCAGCCAGCTTCTCCGCGACGCCCAGCGCGGCCAGGCCGAGCAACCCGATATTGGTGTAGGCAAGCCAGCCGCCCCCCTCGTCGAGTGAGCGCCTAATGGCCTCCTCGACGAGGCCGCTCTCCTTTATCCTCCGGAGCAGCTTCTGCACGGTCTCCCGCTCTGGGGTGGCGCGCAGCGCACTATAACGCCACAGAACCTGAGCCGGCACACCAAGGGTCTCCTCCAGTTGCTTGAAGCTGTAGAAGTGCTTGAGCAGCTGCAGAAGGTTAAACAACATGAGCTTAGCGTTCTTCAACTCCTCAAAGCCGCTCTTCTCAGCCGCTCCCTCCTCTCCGCCAGACAACCCCAGCCCCCAGTCAATACCATACAGCAAGCCCTAGGCCTAAACAAGCGACAAGACAGAAATCGGCAATAAAACGTACTAAATCAAAGGAAGAGGACAGATGCAGAGAAATCCCGCAGCACCACACAACTTGACACCCCAACGCAGCCCGCACCAACACCCAAGCAGCCCACAAGTCAACGAACCCTAACACAACCCCGCAGCCAGCCTTCTACCAACCCGGGAGCCCCCGGGGAACCCGGGGGCTCCCCGCGCACCAGCCCGGGTGAACCAGATGGCCAGGGCCAGCAGGAAGGGCAGGAAGGGCAAGAAGGCTAGCGGCGAGGGCCAGCAGTAGCTAGGCCCATGAGGCACCAGCAGGCGTGACCGAACCGATTCCTTTTTCCCCTTGCATGGCCCCGGGGGAGGAAGGGGCCTCACTCCTGCTCCTCGTAGCTATCGCGCCCAGCTCCCAGCCATGAGGGCCTTGGAGGCGCGGCTCCCGGCTCCGCGGTAGAGGGCTAGGCTCCCTGGTAAACGGAAACTGTTTCTGCCAGGGCCATGATGCCCCTCTTGAGGGGTGCTAGGGTGGCGGTGGAGCCGCAGCGGCTTGCCAGAGAGGATGTGCTGCGCCACCTAGCCGAGAAGGGCGGGACTAGCTCAATGGATGAGATAGCCAGAGACCTCGGCGACCAAGAGCTTGCAGCCGCAGCGGTGGAGAGCCTCTCCAGGCAGGGCCTCGTGGAGAGGAGGGGGCGCCTGGTAAGGCTCACCGACGCGGGCGCCAGGGAAGCCGAGGCCGTTCTCCGGAGACACCGGGCGGCAGAGGAGGCGTTCAAAAAGCTCCTGGGCGCCGGGGAAGCCCATGTGGCTGCTCATTCGCTCGAACACCTCGGCGTGGATG
>JALUFI010000134.1:1797-3781 GCA_027043685.1 Pyrodictiaceae archaeon | reverse complement strand
GGGAGGGGCTTCGCGACTAGGGGCCATGTGTTGCTCCTGGTGTACTCTACGAGGTCCCTGGCCTCGTTGTAGCGGCGCAGCTGCTCCTCTAGGTCCCCGGGGCAGATGAGCCCGGGGCAGGGGAGTGCCTTCTTCTCCAGGAGCTCTGGGAGCAGCGTGGCCCCGGTGGGGCCTGCGAGGAGCCTTGCGAGCCTCGCTGCCTCCAGTAGCTCGGTGGGCGAGGCGGCGGGGTCTCCGTGGACCAGTGTGCCGGCTATGACCCTGGGGAGTGTCTTCTTGGCTAGCTCCGCTGCCCAGAGCGCTGCGAGGCCCCTGGCGAGCCCGGTGCCTGGCCCCGGGGCTGGGAGCCAGCCGGCGTTGAAGAGGCTGGTGTTGTGCCAGGCCTTGAGCCTGCACCACTCCCAGGCGCCTACGCTGCTCGCCGCAACCACTGGTGGCGCGGCCTCCCTCGCCGCCCTACCCGTCTCCGCCAATGCGTCGTCGAGGCAGATCCTCAAGGCCGGTCTCCCCTCGGAGGGGCTACTCGGTGAGCCTCTCAGCGGCCTCCTCCAGGAGCCCGCAGAGCGTGTCCACCGCGGCGTAGACGGCGTCGAGGAGGGCGGCGGCCAGCTCCTCCTCCGTCTCGCCGCTGAGCCTCGGGAGCCTCTCGAGCCTCACCGCCAATCCGTGGAGGCTCCTTGTGAGCCTGTCAGCGGCCTCCCCGAGGCCGCAGCGCAGCGCCTCCCCCGCGCCGGGCTCCTCGTGGAGGCAGCCCCTTATGCAAGGATCCACTCCCCGCTGCAGCGCCTGGGCGGCGGAGCGGAGGAGCCTGGCGAGGCCCCCTCCCTTCCCCCGGTGCTTCCCCACCGCTGCCCGGGCCTCCTCGACGACGGCCAGCGACTCCCTGCAGGCCTCGAGGAGCGCCTCGACGCAGCCCGAGACAGGGCTCCCCGGCAATGACTGGTGCACCCGGTGTTGGAGGCGGAGTGGCTGGGCCGAGGAATATAGGGGAGAGGCGCGGAGGCCCCACAGGCACCCCACGAGGGCCGTGGGCCGTGCCGATGCTGTACCACGAGGGCCGGAGGAAGGCGGCGATCTACGCCCCGGGCGCCTACGGCAGGGAGGAGGGGAAGACCGGCCACGACCTCGTAATATTCAACGGCGGGCTCCTCTGGGACCTCGTAGCGGTCGTGGACCCGTTCAACGCTGGCCGGGACGCCGGCGAGGTCCTCGGGCTCCCGCCCCGCGGAGTCCCCGTCGTCGCCACGCTCCGCGAGGCCATAGAGAGGGGCGCGGAGGCCCTAATCATAGGCGCCGCGCCGGTCGGCGGCAGGCTCCCCGAGCCCTGGCTAAGGGACATAATAGAGGCGCTTAGACACGGCCTAGACGTCTACAGCGGCCTCCACACCTTCATCTCCGAGATACCGGAGGCCAGGGAGGCGGCCAGGCAGGGCGGCGCAAGGATAGTGGACGTACGGAAGCCCGACCCCAGGTACCACCGCATCTGGGACGGAAGCGTACTAGAGACAGACATGAAGCGCGTACTAGTAGCAGGCACCGACTGCGAGGCAGGCAAGAACATAGCAACCTACACCATCTACCAAGCCCTCCGCCGGCAAGGCGCAGAGGCATGCATGATAGGCACCGGGCAGACAATGCTCCTCCTAGGAGCCCGCGGAGTAGTGGCAGACGCGGTCCCCAGCGACTTCGTCGCAGGCGCGGTGGAGAAGACGATAATCGAGCAATACACACGGGGCTGCCGGGTAGCAGTCATCGAGGGCCAGGCAGCAATAACCCACGAAGCCTACGGACACGTAACCCTGGGGATACTGAGAGGCGCCTCCCCAACCCACATAGTAGTAGCCCACGTCCCGGGAAGAAGAACCAGGGCGGCATTCAGCCACGCAAAGAAACCCCTACCAGTCCCAGAGCCACGCGAAGAACTCCACTTCCTACGCGCCCTCAACCCCTACCCCAACCCAGTCCTCGCAGGCATAACCCTCAA
>JALUFI010000134.1:0-1787 GCA_027043685.1 Pyrodictiaceae archaeon | reverse complement strand
CCTCAACACAAGCCACCAAACACCACAGGAAGCCAAGGAGACAATCGAGCACTACACCAGGGAATACATGGCACCAGCATTGGACCCGCTAAAAGAGCCGCCAGACCCAATAGCCAAGCGAATACTAGAAACACCGTAGCAGAACCAATGAAGAGCTAAAACACGTAGAACTCAAGGAAGCCGTGCCCAACAACGACCAACACCGAGCCACGAAACATGACCCGGGAGGCGAGCAGGGCGAGGCGCTCAGCAACAACTCCAAGCTCACCACGGCTGGGCTGAAACCCGAGATATATAACACCGTTCCTCAGAGCAGTCACCATCCTCGGCAAGGTGAAATCACGATCGCGAGTCAGCAGGGTTCTCCCAAGAGAATTAGCCAAGTTGACAACCTCCCAGTCGCTTATCCCGCGGGCTCCAAGTCCCTGCAGCCTAACAATATCCACTCCTCGGCTGCGAAGCATCCTAGCAAGGCTCTTCGGCACATTCTCGTCAGCCAGTAATCTCAGCAACCACCTTTGCCCTCCTAAGCGCCTCAGACGCCAACCTCAACGCCTCGTAAACAGCCTCAACCGGTATCTCCAGCTCCTCAGACACCTCCCTGGGCGAATACCCCGCCGCAAGCATCTCAAGGATATCGTCAACAGATACCCGCGTGCCCTTTACGACGGGCCTACCTCCACGCCTCCCAGGAGCAACAATTATCCACCGATAACCGCGAAGAACAACCTCCCCCAAGACAGGCCAGGCCTCCTTTGCCACCCTCCGCCAGGCCTTGAACATGTTGAAGGATTATGAGGGCTAGGCAGCCCAGAAAGCGCCGCAACCCGTCGGGGGTATGCCACAAATGCACATACTAGATGCTTAAATGCCTTCCTGCAAAGGCCTCATGGCGCTCGCCGCGGTAACCCACAAATCTAGACACAACAAGCCGTACCAGCTACGCTAGCATCTATACGGCGCCGGGGGTGCACCACCAGCTTGCCCGACAAGAAGAACATCGTGGAAGAAGCCATAGGCTTCCTAGGGCCAGGCGGGAAGAAGGAATTTAGGCTTGAGAAGCCCTTTGAGGAAGCCCTCGCAGAGCTAGAAGCAAGGACGGAGATTCTTGAGGCGCTTGAGAGCTGTAGCTGTGGCACCAGCGACATAACAAGTTGCGTCAAGGGTTTCATCGATAGAATCCTTGATATTGAGGACAGTATTGGAGGGAAATCCTGTAAGAGCAATGAATGCCGCAACTGCTTGAAGGAGAAGGCAGTCAAGAGCAATGAGTGCATAAAGATTACTCCGTGCGAAGGAGAGGATTGTGGTAAGTGCAGTGCATTTGTCGGGCTTCTTGCGAGCCTGAAGGATACACTTAACAAGATCAGGGAGTGCATGAAGGGCACTAGGAACCAGAAATTCTGCAAAGATTCCTGCGACAAATGCACACTCGGCAAATGGGTAGACTGGGTTCTAGACACATGCTACGACGCGAAGAGGGCTAAGGAGCTCTCGAGAGCGCTTGACAAGCTAAAGGGAAAGCTCGGGGATAAGTTCTGTGAGTTCCTCGCCCTCCTCGTCGCAGCCTACACTGCTGCCATAAAGAATCCGAGTAACCTCTGGAAGATTGACTGGTTCATAAGCCTGGCCTACGCCGCCAGCGGTAAGGCACTACCTCTCTGCCCGAGCAAGGGCGACGTAGCCGCCCTCGTCTACTATGCCTACCTCAGTGGCTGCAGCAGCGCCTGCTCGTCTTGCACAATACCTATGAACAACTTAAAGGAGATTGTCGAGAAGCTGTTGGG
>JALUFI010000133.1 GCA_027043685.1 Pyrodictiaceae archaeon | reverse complement strand
CCTCACGCCCCAGGCCCCCAGCAGCAGCTAAGAGGGCTCCCCAGACCAGCCCAGAACCGATGAAACCCAGTCAAGCAGCAGCCGGTAGAACACCTCCGGCCTATCCCGGTGCACAACGTGGCCTGCACCCTCAACCTCCACAACTCTGGCTCCAAGCGCCGAAGCAATAGTAAGCACATAGCGATGCGGCGATACACGGTCACGAAGCCCCCGGACAACAAGCACCGGTAACCCCCTCACGCGCCTAAGCCCCTCAAGCACGGCTCCAGGATCCCTGCCCAACGCAGGCCCAACAAGCACAACACCAACAACACGTTCATCAGCCTCGGCTATGCCTAGGGCATACCTTGCACCCATACTAGCACCAACAACCACATACTCTCCGAGCCCAGCTATCTCCGCAGCTGCTCGGCCAACGCAGACATTCAGCTCAGTGCTCCTACTCCTTCTGCTACACCCCGAGGCGAGCCCATACGGCATATCCGGGGCAGACCAGCCGAAGCCCCGCAGGAAACGCTCAGCATCAGCCCACACGTCGCCACGAAAACGATAACCATGCAGAAACAGGAAGCCACGCGAACCCTTGCTGTAGATTGCCGGGCACCTACACCCACAAGCCTCAACGAACCCGGTGGAAGCCAAGGCAGCTACTCACCAATAACCTCCACGATGACACGCCTGCTACGCGGCCCATCCATCTCGACAAGCATAATGTTCTGCCACGTCCCCCTCATGCAGCGTCCATCAATAACCGGGAACACCCTCGAGGGACCTATCACCGCCGAGGCCAGATGCGCATGGGCATTATCGTCGATACGGTTGTGCCTCCACGGCGCATCCGGCTTAAACAACTCCTTTATGAGGTCTATGTAGTCCTGCATAAGCCCAGGCTCAGCCTCATTAGCGATAATGGCAGCGGTTGCATGAGGCACGAAGACGAGGCACAGCCCGTTCCTCACACCGCTCTTAGCTACAGCAGACTCAACCCTCGAGGTGATATCTACAACCTCGAACCTCGAGCTAGTGGATACACGGAACTCCTCAACGAAGAACTTCACAGCAACGCACCCCCGCAGCCCAGGCGGGCTACATGCTCCAGGGGATTAGGGGTATGGAAGGTCACCAATAACTACCCGGCGCCAGCTACCCGGCGAGCCGGGACAAGCCACAAGGCTTGGAGGGGGTCGTAGTGAGCGAGAGTATCAGGGAAGAGGCTGAGAAAATAACGAAGCTCGTTGAGAAGAAGATAGAGGAGATTGAGAAGACGCTAGGCGACCCACTAATATACGCTGACAAGGACAACTTTGACCAGCTCCTCAACAAGTACAAGGTCGTGGTTGTTGAATTCTCGGCACCCTGGTGCAACCCGTGTAAAGCCTACACACCTGTCTTCAAGAGAGTTGCGAGGAAGCTAATGAACCCGGAGAAGGGCATAGTATTCGTCTACCTCGATACGGACAAGGCACCCGAGATAGCCGACAGATACTCGGTCGAAAACATACCGACAACAATAATCTTCGTAAACGGCCACGTAGCAGACGTAATTATAGGCGCCACGCAGGAGTCAAAGCTGGAGGAAAGGGTCAACAACATAGTGAAGGAGGTCGTGAAGGACTAATAGGAGGCGGCTCGGCAAAGGGGGAGGCCCTTCATCCCCTCCGCTTCAAGGAGGGTCTGCCTGGGGACAGCGCCTCCCCACAGCCGCGCTAAAGAGCCCCGGGAACAAGTGGCAGACACAGGGCCCTCGGGGAGCCTTTTCCCCTTAACCCCGGAGCCAGGCATATGCGGCCACAGCTAAGATTGAGTCAGCGATGATGTATGTGTAGGCCGAGGGCTGATGTATGATGCGAGAGGATGGCGCTGAGCTCCTACTCCCCCGGCTAGGCTACAAGCCATTGATAGGCATGATTCACCTGCCCCAGCTGCCTACGTTGCAGCGGCTGGGCGGTGACGTGGAGGAGATAGTCGAGTACGCGGTTAACGAGGCGAGGAAGCTCGAGGAAGCCGGGTTCCAGGGAGCAATAGTGGAGAACTACGGCGACATGCCCTACCACGTGGACGGCGTCGACCCGCTGCGCCTCGCGGCGATGAGCGTCATAGCTCGCGAGGTGGCCCGGTCTACGAGCCTCGTGGTGGGTGTTAACGTCCTCCGCAACAACCCCGTTGAGGCGCTTGCGGCCGCCTACGCGGCTAGAGCCTCATTCATAAGGGTTAACGCCTACTGTGAAACGAGGCTGGCCCCTGAGGGCATACTAGAGCCCAAGGCGGCCGTGGTCGAGGATATAAGGTCGAGGCTGACGAGGGCTGTAATGGTGTTTGCTGATGTTGATGTAAAGCATAGTTATGGGTTGACTCCGGTTGAGCATGCTGTGAGGCAGTGCGTCGAGAGAGGCTACATGGACGCCGTTATCGTCAGTGGCTCGGAGACCGGTGCCGCGCCGCCCCCGGGCTATGTGGCTGCGATACGTGCGCTCGCCGGCGGCAAGCCACTGCTCCTGGGCAGCGGCCTAACAGTAGATAATATCAGGGTTTACTGGGGCCTAGTTGATGGCTTCATAGTCGGCAGCTCCATAAAGGTCGCCGGCACTATGTCGCCCATAGACTTGGAGAAGGCTAGGCGGCTCGCAAGGACTGCGCAAGAGCTTAGGTCTGCCCGCGGCGTCGGCGCCCCGCCCCAGTGACCCTCTAGGGGCTGCGAGGGGCGGGGGAGTGCTCCGTGAAGGTTATCGCTGAGCTGGAGCCGACCAGGAACAGGGAGAAGCTGCTGAACCGCGTAAAGATGCTGGCCCCGAACGTGGACGCGATAGATATACCCGAGGCGCCCATGGGGCGCCCGGTGGCAAGCGCCTCGGTGCTGGCCGCACACCTCAAGGCACTCTACCCGACGCTCAGATTCATACCTCACATAAGAGTCATAGATGTGAACCGTGTGGGCCTCCTAAGCCTGGCGGGCGGCCTCAAGGCAGCCGGCATAGAGGAGGCGGTTCTACTCCGTGGCGACGCGCCCGCCGAGGGCATAGCGGTCAACGACCTAGGCGTCGAGGAGGCGGCCTCGCTCGTCAAGTCACGTATCCGCGGCGCCCCACGGCTGGGCGCTATGCTGAGCATACGCTACCCCCGCGAGAAGATAGCCGCCCGCCTCTCTTCAAGCCTGGACTTCTTCATGGTGTTGAGGGCGCTTCACGATAGGGAGAAGCTGGCATGGGTAGCCAGGGAGGCGAGGAGGCTTGGCAAGAAGCTCTACGCCTACATAATAGTGTACAGCGAGAGGAACAGGGAGATGCTCCGAGGCATGCTAGGCGACCAGCCCATCTACCCCCTGGACCGCGTCGAGGAGGCGGCGGAGTCCCTGCGCGGAACAGTGGACGGGGTAATCGTGTCAAGCCCGGGCGACGTGGACGCGGTGGTCAAGGCCTGCCAGCGCCTAGCCAGGATAGCCTAGCCCTCCTCAAGCGTCCTCGGCCCAACTATGAAGCCCTTCTCAGTCCTCGCGGCGTTCATGAGTACTAGCTCCCTCGGCAGCCCCGGCCGCGGCTCATCCTCCCTCAGCAAGCCCTCCTCGTCACCCGGGTGGTAGAGGGGCTCGACATCCCCCACCGGGGCCTCAAGGAGCCGGTCCACCAGCCTCCGGGCAGCCTCAAGCCTCCGCCGTATAGCCTCCCTCTCCTCCTCGCTAAGCCTAATCCTGGACAACCACGCCAAGTGCTCAATGTCGAAGCCACTGCTCAACGGCTACACCCCCAGGGGCTGCGCAACCGCACGGACGCCTAGCTTCTCGGAGGCGTAGCGGGCGAAAAAAGCAGCAGCCGCCCCACCCCGGGCGGCATCCACCACGAGCAGCCTGGGCCTAGCCTCGCTGACATACTCCACAAGCTGGCGGAAATCCGCGTGGTCGCTGAACGATACGACCCATTCACGGCTCCCCACGGAGCGATAGGGCGCGCGGAACTCCCACCCCGTTAGAAGCACGTGGGCCATACGGGTGGAGCCGTTCCCCCTCCTCCGCTTCCACTCATTATAGTGACGGAACTCGACGAACCAGCCACTCCTCCTGGCCTCGAAGGCCTCGGCGCTCCCCTCCACGAAGACCTCGCCCAGCTCGAAGCCGTGGCGGCGAAGAACCTCTATGACGCGGAGCCTACGCCTAGGCACTATGAAGGGCGCCGACACGCCCATTCGGCGGAGGAGCAGCATTACTTCCTCCTGCTTCCCGTTATACCCGTATATCGCAACACCGCCCCTCGTCAGCTCATCGTTAACTATGTCTGCGAGCAGGTACTCCACTTCCTCCTGCCAGGGTCTCTGCCACTCCTCGAACCCGTAAGTGGCATCTATTACGAGCACGTCGAGGTCCTGGAGAATCTCTGTCCCTGGGAGCTTGAAGTCGCCCGTATAGCCCACTCGCTCGCCCCCTGGAAGCTCGACAGTCACCTGCGCGGCTCCCGGGACATGGTTAGCCGGGTGAAGCTCAACCACGTAGTCCTCTATACGCAGCCTCGTATGGTAGGAGGCCTCGACGCGCTTCGAGAAAGGCACCGTGTACCCCATCGCGGAGAGGAGGTCATGCGTGAGAGGCGTGGCGAGGAGGAACGCGGCCTCCCTTATGCTTCTACGAAGCTGGGCAATATGGTCACTGTGTACATGCGTGACGACACGCGCCAGGAGGCCCGGGACGTGTCCATCGGCCACAATGGTATCGGTGAGCACAACGGCGCCGTTGCTGTTGACATAGGTCCTCATGGCTTAACCCTCGCGGCAAAGAGTCCGTAGCCCCGTGAACCTGTGCGCGAGGAAGGACAGCCCCTAAGGAGCGATGCCTGCATGTGTAATACTGTTAAGTTTTGGCTCAACTCCCCGGGACGTCGCTCTCCGCTCCCTGAGCTACTGTATTACGCGCGGGTGTTGCCCCCTCCTAGACCCCCTCGCCCCGATTCCATAATGTAGGGATGAAGCCTTGAAGAGAGTAATTTTTAACTCGGCCCGCGATGACTAGTCCACGTGGAGCGGTGGGACTATGCTGCTACCGCCTCTGACCCTGGAGGCCAGGGTACCCCGTAGGTTCAAGGAGCTAGCCGCTGCCGCGCAGGGCAAGCTGGGCGGCATATCCGGGCTAGTAGAGTTCTACAAGGATATGCTGGCAGGCGCCGCCAGCCCCGGCGAGGAGCCCAAGAAGGTCAGCGAGATCGTCGGCGGGATAGTGCGCGTGGAGATGCTCGGCGAGAAGTACGTCGCACTAAAGAACTTCGGTATGAGCGACCTCCTCTACTACCTCAGAATGATGCAGAGCTTCGGCCTGGTCAAGGTGATAGCCTACAGCGAGGCCCCGAGGAGGCTCAGCGACGTGGCCCTCCAGAGAACCCTGCTAGGCGAGACGGTGTTCAAGGCTGCTGACAGGCCCGAGGCTGCCGCGATGTTCGGCTTCTACATGGGCATCATATTCGAGACCCCCGCCAGGGCAACGCTGTTCGTCGGCCACATGAGCGAGAGCATAATAGACATAGCCCTCAACGAGAAATTCCGCTCGGCTAACGCCTACAACACAGTGCTCAGCGGCCAGGTGCTCCTCCGCGCAGCAGCTGAGCAGATGCTCGCCAGCGGCCGCGGCAGGCCCTGGTACGAGCCCTTCAGCGACCTAAGCGGCATAGTGGCGCTGCTCGGTGCCCTCCAGGCTGCCAAGATAAGGCCCAGCCCCGACAAGATACTCGGCATAAGGGTGCTCAGCAAGATAAAGAAGCAGGTGCTCAAGCTCGTAGACCCCTACGGCGACTACATGCTGCCAAGGGGCACGCTGGTGCTGGAGCTTGACAAGCTGATAAACGAGCGCGAGGAGGACCCGCTCACCGGCCTCAAGTACGACAGCATCGGCGTAGGCATGGCCAAGGACATAACCTGGTTCCGCGGCAAGATACCCAGCAGGGCCTACAACGCCCTAGAGGCCATAGCGAAGGCGGTCAAGGAGAAGAGGGACGAGATACGTAAGGAGCTCAACGAGCTCTACAACCTAACCTTCGGGTTCTCGAAGGAGCAGCAGAGCCAGTAACGTCCCGGCAAGCATCACTCCACCCAATTTTTAGCCCCATGTCTCCCCGCGCCTACGCCAATTCTACGTGTAGCAAGCGGCTTCGCGCGTCAACCAGTATGCGGGGCTCCTACCCCTCAGGGCTCCTGCCGGCCCGCAATCCTAATAAGGGGACGCTAGGTGCAGCCAACCATACCTACATGGTGGGCCTCGGAGGGCCCGTAGCTCAGCCCGGTAGAGCGCCCGGCTCATAACCGGGTGGTCGGGGGTTCGAATCCCCCCGGGCCCACCATCGCTGGGCCGGTCCCCACCGGGCGCACCACTTCCTCCTACCCCTCACGGTCCTTCTGAATGGCTTCTCTCGTTGGGCGTCGCCGCTCATGCGTCGAGAGGTCAGTCCGGCTGTGTTCTCCTTCTCGAGGCTCCTATGTGCTCCGTTCGGCGCCGAGGCTATTGGAAATGCATTGAAGGTATATTAGGAGGGGTTCCGGGCTGTGTCCCGACACGGCCGCCGGGGACGGGTTGACAAGCCCCAGGTGCCGCCGTAGCTCAGCGGGTAGAGCGCCGGGCTGTTAACCCGGTGGTCGGTGGTTCGAATCCACCCGGCGGCGCCACAATCTCCTTCCCGCGTCTTCTCTATCACTCTCATCGCGTCTCCCCAGCTCCTCCGGCGGGGGTTGACCCAAGCCGATACACCGGGCCCTTCACCGTGTCTAGCTGGCGGCCGGGTGGCGCTAGACGGCGTTGGGCGGGCTGAGAGGTGCCTACACGTCATGGATTTGGATGGCCTCCGGGGCTCGGAGTGGGGGCTGCCCATACTCTACCTGGTTACCAGCCGCGGCGGCTGTATGGATAGGGGCGTTCTCGCACTACAGCTCGGCGTAACTATTACCGCTCTCCGGCGCATGGTGTGGGGGCTCCAGCGCCGCGGCCTAGTAGCAGCAAGCGGTGACAAGGTGTGCATCACCCCCAGGGGCCTGGGGCTCCTCGAGGAGCTGCGAGGCGCCGCCAGGAAGAGGAACCACTTCGTAATAGTGATTGGGAGTAACGTGTACCTCGTGTCTGTGAGGAACCGGGGTGCGAGGGCCTACGTGATCAGCGGCCAGCAGCTCTGCCGCGTCCTGGGCACAGCGGCAGCTGCCCATGACGCCCGGGAGGCGGCTAGGCTAACCGGGCTCGCGACGAAAACGGTCTCGTACACGCTGAAAGCCCTAGGCATAATGGGGTGCCCGGGCCCGGGGTGCTTAGCGGAGACGCTGGGGCTCTGTGTGGACAGGGGCCAGGAGGAGCGCCGCGGAGCAGTGAGGGGTTTGCCCGCAAACCACTAAACCCCCAGAACGATGCATAGACGGGTCTCCATGGGTTGAACCCCCGGCTGACCCGCCGCCAGTGCGGGGATGAGCGTCATGGTGGGCCCTGAAGACGCCGCGCGAGCCTGGACGGGCCCGTAGCTCAGCCAGGCAGAGCGCCGGGCTCCAGACCTTCGCACCGGTCCAGGCGCCGGGTCTGTCGAGGCAGCCGGATGAGAGGGAGAGACCCGGAGGTCGGGGGTTCAAATCCCCCCGGGCCCACCATGCCACACAACTCCTCCGCGCAACCGCAACGTTGTCGGCGCGGTTCTCCTCTCCCCACGGTTCCCGCCCGGCACACCCCTCAGGCCTGCCTAGCGGCCCTTCGTGGCCGGTGTCCACATTATTGCCGAGGCTCCTTCCGTCCTCTCTGCCCTGGAGGCTGGTCCGGGCATGGGTAGCAGGATACGCGACCCCTCGCTGGCGGAGAAGGGTATGCTCCAGATAGAGTGGGCAGAGATGCACATGCCTGTAGTGGCCAAGTACATTAGGGAGAGGTTTGCCGAGGAGAAGCCTCTCCAGGGCGTGAAGGTTGGCGCAGTCCTCCACGTCACCAAGGAGACCGCTGCCCTAGTCCGCACCCTCGTGGCGGGCGGCGCTACTGTGAGGCTGGCTGCAAGCAACCCGCTTAGCACACAGGACGATGTGGCGGCCGCGCTTGCATCCCAGGAGGGCATAGAGGTCTGCGCCTGGCGCGGCATGACCGAGCAGGAGTACTTCGACTGCATACGATGGGTCGCCCGCTCCGAGCCAAACATAGTGATAGACGACGGCGGCGACCTCCACGCCACGCTGCACAAGGAGTTCCCGGAGATAGCTGAGCGCATCTGGGGAGGCACGGAGGAAACAACGACCGGCGTGATAAGGCTCCGCGCCATGGCGAAGCAGGGCGTACTCAAGTATCCCGCAATAGCCGTAAACGACGCATACACTAAGATGATGTTTGACAACCGCTACGGCACCGGCCAGAGCACCATAGACGGCATACTCCGAGCGACAAACATACTCTTCGCGGGGAAGACCGTGGTCGTCGCCGGCTACGGCTGGGTAGGCAAAGGTATAGCGATGAGGGCCCGAGGCATGGGCGCCAAGGTAGTAGTAACCGAGGTTGACCCGATAAAGGCCCTAGAGGCAGCCATGGACGGCTACCTAGTAATGCCGATGATAGAGGCCGCGAAGATAGGCGACGTATTCATAACAGCCACGGGCGACAAGAAGGTGATAAGAAGGGAGCACTTCGAAGTAATGAAGGACGGCGCAATACTGGCCAACTCCGGCCACTTCAACGTAGAGATATGGGTACCCGACCTCGAGGCAATGGCTGTCTCGAAGAGGCAGATAAGGCCCCACGTCACCGAGTACCGGCTCCCCGACGGCCGCCGCCTCTACCTCCTAGCCGAGGGCAGGCTAGTGAACCTCGTAGCAGCAGAGGGCCACCCAAGCGAGGTAATGGACATGAGCTTCGCCAACCAGGCGCTCTCCGCAGAATACCTAGTCAAGAACCGCGGCAAGCTCCGGCCAGGGCTCTACCGCGTGCCAAGAGAAATAGACGAGGAAGTAGCCAGGCTAAAGCTAAAGGCAATGAACATAAGGATAGACGCACTCACCGAGGAGCAGCGCAAGTACCTCGAGAGCTGGCAGCTAGAGTAGCCAACAAACCCAGAGGCAAGGGGAATAAACACGCGAGCACACTCCTTTCCCGCAACCTACACCATGGGGCTGTGAAGCGTTACAGCCGAGCGGAGGCCCCGCCGAGGCGCGGGGCCGTTGAAGAGTTTCGCCCCTTCGAGCCCCGCATCCCGCGGAGAACCCCTGTTGGCCCGTGAGGAGTACGCCAGCGTCCGCAGGCCCGCCCAGCCCTGCGGCGCCGGGGCGTGGCCGGTGTGGAGTGACTTGGCGCCCGAGGCCCCCTCTCTCGTCCCGCGCTAGCCCTGCTCCGGCTCCTCGGTGAACTTCCACCGTTTTTCGGAGGCATCGAAGTATATCAGGCCGCTCTCCTTCAGCCTCCGGAACAGCTCGTACTGCTCGCGTGTCAGCAGCACTCTTATTTCGTCATCGTTCGCGGTCGGCAGGTCGTGTAGCTTCTCCTTGAAGTTCCTCCAGAACTCGGGGTCGACCGCAACCCTCTCGCCCCCGAGGTTCAGTATGACCGCGCCCTCCCTCCTCAGCTTCTCGAAGAACGCGTCCCGGTCTCTCAGCCACTGCACATCATGCTCAAAGACGACGCCCTGCTCCCTCAGCCTCTCGACGGCGCTCCGCCTCCTCCCGCCTCCTCCCCGGTACTCCCTCCTCTCCCCGGCCTCGAAGCGGCCGTGGAAGCCGCTAGGCCTCTGAGAGTACGCGGCGTGCTGCGGCCGCTCAGCGGCCTGCTTCTCGAGGCTCTCGAGCTTCTCCTCTATCTCTTCAAGCTTCTCCTGGAGCTCGGCTACGCGAGCCGAGAGCGAGTCTATCTTAGCGGTCCACGGGTTAATCATGTCCTGTATCTTCCTCTCAAGCCTGGCTGCAAGCTTCTCGACATCAACCGGCTCAACGCGCAGCCCCTTCTCCTCCGCCAGCTTCCTCAGCTCCTCCTGGACTATCTTCCTAACCTCCTCCGGCGAGGCCCCGGCGCCGCCAGCCCCGCCGCCGTAACCCAGCTCCCGTAGCACGAGGTCACGCACATAGTCGGAGACCAGGCTGTAGCCCAGCCTACGGGCCCTCCTCTCAAGCTCCTCGTACAAGTCATCTGGGAGCTTGAAAGCAACAATCCTAGCCACTACGCCCGGCCCCTCCAGAGGCAGTGATGTAGAGAGCCAACCACCCCCCTTATTGGGGGTCGGGCCGGTCGCCCAGCACCGGCCCCTCTCCCCGGGGGATCCGGCAGGGGAGTGCAGGGGAGTCGTTGGAGGTGGTGCCTCGTGGCGGCTGATGACGTCATGGTCATACTCCATGATGTCTCCAGCGCTCAGCGCCTCATAGACACGGCTCGCGTAGTCTACGGTCTCGGCTACAAGCTCTTCATAGCCTCGAAGGTCTACGGGGCGGCCGCGACGAGCGGTGTGCCGGAGGTTCACCGGATGGCGCTGCGCATGGGGAGGAGCTTCGCGGTTCTCCCCTCGGCTAAGGATGCTGTCCAGCTCCTCAGCCCGGGCAGGGTCATAGTGGTGAGCTACGACTACGGTGAGCCCATGACGTCGGTAGAGATAGCGACAAGGCTCCTCGAGGCTGAGCGCCCAGTCCTAATACTTGGAGGCATAGACGCCGCACCCTCAAAGGACGTGGCAGCGATGGGCGAAGCCGTCTACATAAGGGGCGTTGACACCCGCCTAGGCCCCGTAGCGGAGGCGACGGCGCTGCTCTGCGAGCTACGCCGCATAGCGGAGGCGAGGAGGCAGGCAAGGGAGAGGAGCAGGGCAAGCCAGCAGAGCTAGGCCTCGCCCCTCTCAAGAAACCTCATCACAACCCTCGCTATAGCCTCCGCGAGGGGCACCGGCACAGCCTCCCCAACCTGGTTGTACTGCTCATCCCTGCCACCAAGGAAGACGTGGTCGTCCGGGAACCCCATCAGCCTCGCCTGCTCCCTCACGGTTAGGAACCGGTCCTCATAGGGGTGGATGAACCTGCTGCTCCCCAGCACCGTCGGCGCATGCCTCCTCGGGTCAAGCCTTATCAGGTTGGGGAGCCTCCTCCCCTCCGCCCCCTCGTAGTATATCATCGCCTGGCCCCAGCGGAGCCTCGCAACCCTCCTCAGCTTCTTCCCACTAAGCGGCACAGCCTCATGGTTCAACACGCCCGGCGCCCCCGGCTCCGGGAGCCCCCGCAGCGCCTCAGCGACGGAGACCCTCCGCCTCCTCCTAGGAGGCCTCAGCGGTATATTCGAGACGAACACCCTCAGCCTGTGGCTAGGCGTACCATAGTCCTCGGCGAGGAGCTTGTTGAAGTATATCCTCGGGTACCCCTGCTCCGCGAACACCTTCCTCAGCTCATCCGCGACGTCTAGTATCCCGGGCACGTTCTCCATGACGAATACCCTGGGCCTCAGCTCCCCCACGAGCCTAGCGAAGTGCAGCACGAGCTGCCCGGCCGGGTCCTCGTAGAGCCTCTCAACGGGCTCCCTCCTCCTCCGCGGGTTCGCACCCGTGTAGGGCTCGCAGGGCGGGCTCCCAATCACAACCTCGGGCCTACCCACAAGCCTCTCCACAAGGGCGCCGGTAACCTCCTTGATATCCATGGCCAGTGCCACAGCCTCGGGGAAGTTAGCCTTGAAGCTACGTATAGCTGCAGGGTCGTTGTCAACGCCCAGCAGTATCCGGAACCCTGCCCGCCGGAACCCCTCAGCGAAGCCCCCCGCGCCGCTGAAGAAGTCAACGAGCCCTGGAGCGCCGCGGCGCACTCAGCTCAGCCTCCAGCATAGACACGTACTGCCGCAGAATCTGGAGGCGTATCTCCCTATCCTCGTCCGGCTGCAGTATGTTGCCGCACCTGGGGCACGTGAAGTCATACTCCAGCGCCTCCTCAAACGTGTACCTCGTCCCGTCAAACGGGCACACATAGTACTGGGTCTCCTCCTCCCTCTCCAGCAGCGTCCTAAGCTTCTCCAACGCAGCCCTCTTCCGCGCCTCGATAACCGCCGGCAAGCCCTCGTAGTTAATCTTCCAGTAGAAGATTATCCTGCCCTTCTCAGGGTGCCTCTGCTTCCGGTAGACAACGAAACCCTTCTCGGCAAGAATGTTAAGGACACGGCGCACAACGCTGCCCCTAAGCTCAGTCTTATCCATGATATCGTACTCTGAGAGTTCGTCGCCCTCCTCGTATAGCACCTCGAAGACCTTACGCGCCTCGGGGCTAACCAGGCGCTCAACAAGCAACATGAGCTTCTCTATCTCAGGGTCCCTTGCCACAGCTACTCCCCATCCACTTCCCCTACCTCCTCCCCCCTCTCTAGGCTTACTACCCGCTTCCCACGCGGACTAGGCACTATCCGCAGCCGCGCCCCAGGGAACTCCATCCGGAGCTCCTCACCCATGTAGAGCCTATCAAGGAACACAGCCAGCGCCGCCACCTCGCTATGGGGCTGATTCCCAATAGCGACATTGTAGTCGGCCTCCTCGTAGTAGAACCAGGGAACCTTCTCAGCACCAACCACGATTAGCTTGGGGCGCGGACTCTCCCTAATCACGCCGATAACGTCGTCAACGTGAAGCCCGTACATGGTGAGGTGAATAACCTCGCCCCCACTCCTCTTCCAGTCACGCACGTACCGCTTCCCAGGCACGCCGCACTCGAGGTGCATACGGCCGCCCCAACGCTCCAAGACACCACGGATAGACGCCATGACGTGCTCGTCGCAGATATCGGCTAGGACGAACCCGTTAGCCCCGAACGCCCTGGCGACGAGCCCGACATGGGTCGTTATCCGCTTATCCCTCTCGGGGCGGTGCCCCAGCCTCAGCACGTAGACCCGTCCATACCGCTCAGCAGGGTGGCGATGCGGCAACGCAGCTCACCCACGCCCCAGCCACGCGCCGCCGAGACAGCCACCGCGCCCACTAATGAGGG
>JALUFI010000132.1 GCA_027043685.1 Pyrodictiaceae archaeon | reverse complement strand
GACCAGCTCGTCCGCGTCAGCAGGCTTGGCTGGCTAGAGGTCTCCGGCCACGCGTACCGCACCGACTACGACCTCTCCCGCCACATGAAGTACAGCGGCGTAGACCTCCGCGTATTCAAGCCCTACAGGGAGCCGAGGATAGTTGAGAGGAAGATAGTGCTCGTCGACCCCAGGTGGCTCGGGCGCACGTTCCGCGAGAAAGCCAAGGAGATAATGGAAGCCATTAGAGCCATGGACGGTGAGGAGGCGGAGAAGATGCTGAAGGAGCAAGGCAAGCTAGTGGTGGCTGGCGTGGAGATACCGGCAGACAAGGTCAGGATAGCAGTGAAGAAGGAGAAGGTCACCGGGCGCCGCTTCCTCCCACACGTAGCCGAGCCCTCATTCGGCGTGGAGAGACTACTCTTCGTCGCACTAGACCATGCCTACAGCGAGCGGGAGGGCAGGGTTGTGCTCCGCCTCCCGCCGCGCATAGCCCCAGTGAAGGCCGCCGTGTTCCCACTAGTCCGCGACGACAAGCTCATAGAGAGGGCGCGTAGGATATGGTGGAGCCTGCTAGACGAGGGCCTCTACGCAGTCTACGACGACGACGGCAGCATAGGCCGCCGCTACGCAAGGGTCGACGAGATAGGCGTCCCGGTCGCGGTAACCGTTGACTACCAGACTCTGGAGGACGGCACCGTGACGCTGAGGGATAGGGATACCTGGAACCAGGTAAGGGTGAGGGAGGAGAAAGTGGTTGAGGCAGTCAAGGCGTTCCTCGGAGGCACAGCCCTGGAGGAGGTTGGTCGGCTCTACAGTAGCTAGCCAAGCAGGCATAGTAGGCGATAAGTAGGCTCACAGCCCCTAGTACTGCCCCGGTGAACACCGCGGGGAAGCATAGGAGGAGGTAGCTGGGCGATGGTGGAGGAGCAGGCAGGCCCCGGCGCGGGCAGCGGGGAGGAGAAGCCCGAGGAGTCAGAGGAGGAGCTTCCACGTAAGAAGATAGACATCCGGAGCGCACTAGCAATGATACCTCCAGCCTCCCAGGTGCTCGGCAAGCAGAAGAAGCAGCGCGAGCGCCGCGTAAGGCTACGCTTCCACAACGAGCTCAAAGAGGGCATAGCCAAGGTAAACCCGGAGCTGCTCAAAGAGATAGGCGAGGCGGAATACATAGAAGTAGTGGTGGCCCACCGCCACAAGTTCAGGTACCGCGTGGAGGTCGACGAGTCTGTCCCGCCGAACGAGGTCTGGGTCAACGGCGAGAAACTGCCCGAGTACGGTATATCGGACAACACCATAGCAACGGTGCGTGCAGTCAAGGCATAAACCTCGTGCAGTCTTTTCCCTCAACTGGCTCGGGCGCCCGGGGACACCCTCCTCACGGCCCCTCTCCTGCGCTACATCCCGTTCAGCGAGTGCTCACCCGCTACCCCAATAGGGGGGCAGGGCGTCTTGCCTAGCCCTCAGGGCCTCTACGGAGACACGCGTACCTCGGGAAGGCTTCGCCTAGTGTGGAGTCGGGTGGTGTTATGGAGCAGGCCGTTGACCCATACAAGCTCCTGAGGCTCCTGGAGGACTTGACTGACAAGCATGCGCGCACGGTGCGTGCCCTGGATCGGGTGCTCAACAGGCTGAGGAAGGACATTGGGAACGAGGAGCTTCAGTCGATGGCGCTCACTTATCTGCGCCGTCTCAGAGTCATGAGGCGGCGACTGCTGCGTGCCCTGGAGGGGAGCATAGATTTCGACTACGCCGAGGAGGAGGTTCGTACAAACGTTGCGACTCTCAGCGAGTACATGATAATAGTTGGCTATGTTTACGAGGAGGAGGTTCTCCGCAAGATGAGGATACTAGCTAAGAGGGGTGCCGTTATGCTGCAGGGCGAGAACTTCGACGATGATGTGGAACAGATAGGCGTGATTAGTGAGAAGCTGCAGAAAATAGTTGACAAGTACTACTGATGTAGTGAGGAACGTTGGTCTCACCGGCTTTGCCAGCTTCTCCTCTTTCTCAGCCGTATTGCTCCTCTAGGCCTAGGCCTTGGCCTTCCAGACTTGGCTGCACTGTAAGCCGCCCTGCCTCTTTGCTCCCCGTGTGTCGCTGCTGCAGGGACTCTCCCGAGCCTCCGGGTTATCGACGCTGTGACCATGTGGTCGCCCTTCACACCGGTTATTAGGGCTTCCACTAGCTCTCCTATCCGTGCCTTGTCCTCCAGCAGCATAACCGGCCCATGTGTCACCGGGTAGGCCACCGGCTTCTCGTAGCGTGGATGGATGCCGGCGACGAGCGCCCGGACACGTGTACCTATGAGGCGCTTCTTGGCCCTAATGTTTACCTCCTCCGCCTTCAGCTTAACCGGGTGAGGCGATGGGCACTCCAGTTTGGCGCTGCGGAGCTTCTCTAGGTAGGAGCCGGGGAGCGGCATGAACCGGTAGGCGGTCACCTTCTCCGCGCCGGCGCGGTAGAGGGCCTCTATGAGCCTCACGGTGGACTCTATGGTCTTCCGTGTCTCGCCCGGGAGGCAGTACATGACGTAGACGTAGGGGCGGAGGCCGCTCCTCCGGAGCCTCCTTACGGCCTCAACCGCCTCCCTCGGGGAGGCTGGCCTCGCCATGCGGCGGAGGAGTGCGGCGTCGCCGCTCTCGGCTCCAACGTGTATAGGCGTGCCCCGGAGGTACTCGCCGAGCAGACTCGCGGCCTCCTCGGTCACGAGGCTAGGCTTAGCGTTCTCAGCCATAACCGAGGCCTCGCCGCTCGCTATCTCCGGTATAGAGGTGAGCCTTGACAGGAGGCTCCGCAGCGCCTCCAGGTTAGGCGGCGGCTCCCTGGGGTCGACCAGTGGCCGGGGCTCCACCAGCCAGTCCCTGCCATAGTCCAGGAAGTCGGGGCCGCTGAGCACAATTCGGTGCACGCCCTCGTCTATAAGGGCCTTGACCTCCTCGTAGACCCTGTCAACGCTGCGGCTACGCGCGTACCCCCAGAGGCTAACGACGCTGCAGTAGGCGCAGCCCGGCCTAGGCTTCTCTGGAAGCAGCTCCCTAGGCAGGACCCCATCGAGGCGTGGGAACTGGTAGTTGCTACACCCCCTCACAACCTCGACGTAGACACGCGCCGCCCAGTAGAGGGGATACCCCCTAACCACGCGCGTACTCGGGCGATACCTCTCCCACATCCTCCTGGTCATCACGGGGCAGCGGGGCCGGACAACTAGCCCCCCACCGGGTGCACGGAAGACGACTCCACACATGTCCCTGAGGAGAGCAGGCTCCGGGTCTTCGAGAACGCCCTCCACCACAAGCCTCTCCAGGACGGGCTCGGCCTCGCCATGTATACCTAGGTCGGCCCCCGTTCTCTCCACGAAGCCCGGGTCAGAGGCAATCGGGCCCCCTACTATGACGGGCCTCCTCCCCCTGCGCCTTCTCCAATGCTTGATAATCCTGGCAACAGTTGCCTCGTCAATACTCATAGCGCTGACGAGCAGCGCATCATAGTCTCCAAGTATACTGGGCTCCTCCAGCACATCCTCCGAGACGCGGAGATCGACCTCGACCCCGAGCTGCTCCAGCACACCCGCAACGGTCCGCGGCCCCGCGCCGATAGCATCAACAGTGACGACACGCCTACCCTTGCTACCCCTCGCCAGTGCGTCAACAATAAGCGCCCTCAAAGGAGCATCATCACCCAGCGAGTCTAGCGTGCTCGAGACAAGGCTTGCCAGTTGAGCCTCGGTCATGGAGATACGGCCTAGCCTTATATATCGCGCCGCGCCGCGTCCCAGCCGCGGGGCCCCAGGCAGCCTGTCCCTTCCCCTCGGGCTGCCTGCCCCC
>JALUFI010000131.1 GCA_027043685.1 Pyrodictiaceae archaeon | reverse complement strand
CGTGGGGCCACGCGCTGTGACGGTTAACGCGCAGAGACCCGGCGTTTTAGCTTCGGCTGCGTATACGTGGCCCCTGCCACGTGTTTAAGAGCCTCGTTATAAGCCCTTCCCCTCCACGCGGCGCCGGGGACACGGAGAGAGCCATGGTGTCGAGGAGGGAGTTCATCCGCCTCCTCGGAGCAGGCGCCGCAGCCGCGGTGGCGATAGGCCTAGGCTACGAGGCCATAAAGGGCGGCAAGCCCGCCGCCACCAGCCCCGCCGCTGCACCCACCACGCCGGCAACCTCCACGGCGACGCAGGCCAGCACAGCGACCAGCACCGCTGCCGCCACCGGCACAGCGGCGCCCAGCGGCGGCGTGAGGAAGGTACGCGCCCTCTGGATATACGTCGGCCCCATAGGCGACTATGGCTGGACCCACGCCCACGACGTTGGCAGGAGGAACGCCGAGAAGGCCCTCAGGGGCCTGGTGGAGACGAAGTACATTGAGAGCGTGCCGGAGGACCGCGCCTACCAGGTAATAAAGCAGGCCCTCACCCAGGAGCACTTCGACGCCGTATTCGCCACCAGCTACGGCTACATGGACGCGGTCAAGAGGCTCGCCAAGGAGTTCCCTAATGTCATGTTCTACCACTGCTCGGGGCCCTGGGAGGTCTTCCGCAGCCTACCCAATGTGGCGACATACTTCGACGAGTTCTACCAGCTCTACTACCTCAACGGCATAGCAGCCGGCGCAGTAACCAAGACCTGCAACGTCGGCTACGTCCCCGCATTCCTCACACCCGAGGTCGTGCGCCACATAAACGCCTTCGCAATGGGCGCCGTGCACGGCGCCAAGCTGATGGGCAAGTGCGGGAGCGGCGAGAAGCTCACCATCTACGTCGCCCCACCGCTCCGCGCCTGGTTCGCCCCCGACAAGGCCGCCCACTACGCAGAGACCCTAATCAACCAGTACAAGGCAGACGTACTCGCCTACACCGAGGACAGCACCGCGGTGCTCGAGACCGCGGCCAAGTACGGCGCATACAGCTTCAGCCACTACAGCAACATGCTCGAGTACTTCCTCCACGGCAAGGGCTCCAAGAGCCCAATAGCGAAGAAGGTTGTCGAGCACCACCTCACCGGCCAGATAGCCAACTGGACCCCGATATACGTGAAGTTCCTCACCGAGCTGATAACAAGGACCGCGAGGAAGGAGGACGTATGGGCAAGGATAGGCGACTTCACCCCGATAAGGTGGAGGAGGCCGGTGTGGCTCTCCACTGCGGGTAAGCCAGAGGGCGCCGTCTACCTGGCCCCGCTAAACACCAAGGTCATACCGGCGAAGGCCATCGAGGAAATCAAGAGGCTCTACGAGGACATGAAGGAGCTAATCTTCGAGCCCTACACGGGCCCGATCAGGGGGTACAGGATAGACCCCGCCACGGGGAAGAAGATAGGCGACGTGGAGACCATTGTGCCGCCCGGGGTGCGCTGGGGCAGGAACGAGCTATGGGGCTGCAAGACCAGCTGCGAGCCAAACTGCTTCGTGAACGAGAAGCCGGAGTGCAAGACCATGAACTGGTTCTACGAGAAGATAGTGACACTGGGCTAGCATTATTAATCAATCGTTTTCCAAGACTATTTTTCGCCCCGCCGTTTCCCCACTATGCCCTGGATGGGCCTTGCCGGCCGCTGCTCAGCCGCAGGCGGGTGCGCCTCCCCCATACTACCCGAGCTTCGGCGACCTCGTGTCGCTGCTGTTCTGGCTGCTGTTCTTCGTAGCGCTGCTGGAGCCCATACTGAACGTCAAGAGGCTGCAGGCGGCGAGGCTCGCACTGATAAGGAAGATGGAGGAGAAGTACGGGTGGCGCGTAATAACGATGATTCACCGCGAGGAGAGGATATCGTTCTTCGGCATACCGATACAGAGGTTCATAACGATAGAGGACTCTGAGGCAATCCTGCGAGCCATAAGAACAACTCCCAAGGACAAGCCGATAGCGCTGATACTCCACACGCCGGGCGGCCTGGTCCTGGCCGCGGCGCAGATAGCCAGGGCCCTGAAGCGCCACCCAGCGAAGAAGATAGTGATTGTACCCCACTACGCGATGAGCGGCGGCACCTTGATAGCACTGGCTGCAGACGAGATAAGGATGGACCCCAACGCCGTCCTCGGGCCACTGGACCCACAGCTCTCCATGGGGCCCCAGGGCCCCGTGCTGCCCGCCCCCAGCATAGTGAAGGTTGCCAAGATGAAGGGCGAGAAGGCCAACGACACCACACTGATAGTCGCCGACATAGCCGAGAAGGCTATAGCGGAGATGCAGGAGACTATAGTTGAGCTGCTGAGGGACAGGATGGGGGAGGAGAAGGCCAAGGAGCTTGCCAGGATACTCACCGAGGGCCGCTGGACCCACGACTACCCGATAACCGTCGAGAAGGCCAGGGAGCTAGGCCTCCCGGTGAGCACCGACGTGCCCGAGGAGGTCTACGAGCTGATGGAGCTCTACCCCCAGGCGCCTGGCAACAGGCCGGGCGTGGAGTTCATCCCGCAGCCCGTGCACCACGGGACGCCGAGCGGCCACAACCACGCAAATCACCGCCGGTGACGAGGAGGGGGAGGGCTACACCCTCGTTCGCTCGCCCCGTGTCCACGTTTTTCATCGCTGCCTGCTCCCCGCCTTTCCATTCTCCGCTGTGGCTCTCCGCCGCGCCTCCCTGTGCAGGCTGTAGGGCATCACCGGTGTCTCGCCGAACCTGCCGAGGTCCACCTTGCTGCCTGGCTCCGCGTCCACGGCTATTACGCGGAGGCCTAGTGGCCTCGACTTGTGCCGGGAGGCGACCGATAGCACCGCTATCGCTGCATGTGCCTCATCTCTGCCCCACTGGCTCCGCGGCAGGACCGCCATGTCCAGGCCCGCGACGCAGCTATGGCTGAGGGAGAGGAGCAGCGCGGCGTCTAGGGCGCCCTCGGCCGCCCTCTCCTTGAGGACGTTGTCCTCTGCGGGTGGGAGCATTACCTGGTTGAAACCCGTGCACTCGATGTCCATGCAGGTGTCCTCTATCAGCTCCTCTATCTCGGCTATCGCCGCCGCTGCCGCCGGCTCGCAGATGCAGGCGCCGCCCGCGGCCTCCTCGACCACCCTCGCCGCGCTCTCGTCCATCCAGGGGGAGAGGGAGAGGTCCACACCGCGGTACTCTAGGCCGAGCCTGTCCGCTATCTTCATCAACGCGTCCTCGAGGACCGCCGCAGCGTCGGCTAGGTCGTCGAAGGCTGCGTAGATGTTGCGGCCCTCCAGCAGCCTAGGGTAGAGGAGGGAGGCGCTGAGCCCCGTGGTGGAGCCAAGGCTCGCGCCCGCGGGGAAGTAGGCTGTCTCCACGTGGCCCGGCACCGTTACCGCGAACCGTGTGGCCCTGCCCGGGCCCGCCGCCGCCACCTCTGCAGCGAGGACAGCCGCCCTCTCAGTGGCGACCGGTGTGGCCGCGCTCGCGTAGACGTTGGGGGCCGAGTCTAGCACGCGGAGGACGTGGCCCGGCTCAAGCGAGGCCGCGTCCAAGTGGAGGACGCTGTACAGCACCTCGGGGTCGAGCCCAGCCGCCCCCACGGCCTCGGAGACGATGCGGCTGGCCTCATCGCCGCCGAGCGGCGCCGGGGGAAGCGTCACCCTGATCGTCCAGGGCTCCACGTCGAGCAGCTCCCCGAGGAGCCTCGCAGCCTCCCGGGCCCGGCTCGTCGCCCTCCGCAGCGCCTCCGCGACGCCCTCAACGCTCCACTCATCAACAACCGCGTGGACAGCCAGCGCCCTCACGCCGACAAGGTCCAGCCTC
>JALUFI010000130.1 GCA_027043685.1 Pyrodictiaceae archaeon | reverse complement strand
GTCCCCGTCGTGGCCGGCCCCTAGGTCGAGGCCCAGGGTCTTCACAACCCTTGCCGCCTCGGAGAGGCTGCTGGGGGTTGGCTCGGGCTCGCGGTAGGGCTCGTGGCTGAGCTCGCATGCCAGGGTATAGGGCTTGACGCCGAGCCTGCGGAGGATGTGGGGCGTTGTGAGCGAGGAGACGCTGTTGGCGCAGTCCACTAGGACGCGGAACCCCTTGCTGGCTATCAGCTGCCGGTCAACCTTCTCCACGACGCCCTGGATGTAGGTCTCGAGGACACGGTGGTCGCTCCTAGCCTGGAGCGCGGCCCTCCTCCACGGGACCAGGCGGAACCTCTCGGAGAAGTATATGTCTTCTATCCGCTTCTCAGTCTCCCTGTCAACCTCTATGCCGAGGGGCCCGACGACCTTTATCCCGTTGTACTGGGGCGGGTTGTGGCTAGCCGTCACAATAACCCCGGCGTCGTAGCCAAGGGTCTTCACCGCGTACTGAAGCGCAGGCGTCGGGGCATAGCCCTCGTAGCCAGCTATGCTGACACGGGCACCCGCGGCCTCCAGGCCGGCAACCACCGCGTGCAGCAGCGCGTCGCCGCCAGCCCGGGCATCCCTGCCCACGAGTATCCTCGCACCCTCGCCGAAGTGCGTCGCAACAGCCATCCCGAGGCGGAGAGCCATCTCCGGCGTCAGCTGCTCAAACACGACGCCGCGGACGCCGTCGGTTCCAAAGAGCCTGCCCAACTCCTGTCCTCCTCCACAGATGCTACGCGCCCAGGGCTCTCTGGATAAAGTCGCCGCAGAGCCCCCGGCGCAGCCAACGAAGACCAGGGGGCGAGGCAGCCGTGCTCGAAGAGGTTTGGGGCTGGAGGCCGCGCTGCGTCCTAGTGGTCTCCACGGGCGGCGGCGGGGACGCGGGCAGCGCGGCGGCCTACGCGGAGATAATGGCGCGGCACGGCGCCCGTGTCGCCGTTGCGGCGCTGCCGTGGGAGCGGTACGTCCGCGACCCCTGCCCCGGCCCCATACCGCTCACCGCGGTTCAGGGAGCCGAGCCCCTGGGCCCCGGCCTCGCCAGGGTGCTGCCGGGCCGGTGCCTCGCCACGCGCTGCGGCCGCGTCCTGGAGCCCGCGGCGTGTGCCGCTGCCCGCGTCCTCCGCGGCACCCCGGTCTACCTCCTCGAGGGCTGGCTCGGCCCCCTGGGCCTCGCGGCGGCGCTGGAGGAGGCTGCCTCGCTCCACGGCTGCGAAGCCCTCCTCGTCTTCGACGTGGGAGGCGACGTGCTGGCCTGTGGCTGCGAGGAGGGCCTCTGGAGCCCCCTCGGCGACTCCCTGGGGCTCGCAGCCGCTAGGCACACCAGCCTCTGGGGCGACACGGTGGTTGCGGTCCACAGCCCGGGTGCGGACGGCGAGCTGAGCTGGGACGAGGTGCTCGCCTACGCCGCCCTCGCCGCCTCCATGGACGGGTACCGGTGGCTCCGCGGCATAGCCTCCAGGGAGAGACACGTCTTCGAGGAGATACTCTCCACCGTCTACACCGAGGCAGGCACCATAGCCCTGGAGGCGCTCCGCGGCGCCTACGGCGAGAAGCCGATACGGGGCGGCACCCGGAGGCTCCGCGTCGACCTATGCAAGGCCGCCACGCTGTTCCTCGACGCCCCCGCTGTCTACTCCTGGGCAGCCGCCCGCCACATAGAGAGGGCGTCGTCCCTCGAGGAGGCCCGGAGGATGCTCAACAGCCTCGGAGTCTACACCGAGCTCGACCTCGAGGAGGACATCCGGCTCCTCTCCCTCGAGAAGGGCGCCGAGCCGGGGCCCGAGGTAGCCCGGGATGCCCGTAGGGAGGGGAGGAGGCGCCTCGCCCCCTGCAGGGCCTGCAGCAACCAGGTTATCACTGGGCCTCATTGACGGGCGCGGGGGAGGTGTAGCGGGTCTTGGCGGCGAGGACGGGGCATGAGCCGAGGATACTGGTGACCAATGACGACGGCGTCCACAGCCCTGGGCTGAGGCTCCTCTACGAGGCCGTCCGCGGCCTGGGCAGGGTCTACGTCCTGGCCCCGGAGACCCCTAAGAGCGCCAGCGGGCTCGGCATAACGCTGCACAAGCCGCTACGGCTCACAAAGATAAAGCTCTGGGGCGACACCCCGATATACATGACCAACGGCACGCCCAGCGACGTCATCTACCTCGCCCTGGAGGAGCTCTCGCCAAGGATAGACCTCGTCGCCTCCGGCGTAAACATAGGCGACAACACGAGCATCCAGGTCATACTCAGCAGCGGCACCATAGGCGCGGCGGCCCAGGCGGCGCTGCTAGGCATACTAGGCGTGGCCTTCTCCCTAAACGTCTCCGACGCCTCCGAGCTAGAGGAGGACAGGGAGACCTGGGAGAACACGAAGAAGGTGATAAGGGCGACGGTGAAATGGGTTCTCGAGAACGGGCTCCCCGAGGAGGCCGACCTGCTGAGCGTGAACTTCCCCCGCCGCGTCACCCCCGAGACAAGGGTCAAGATAGCCCCGGCCGCGAGGATAAAGTTCCTCCAAAAAGTCAGCATACTCTACGACCCCAGGGGCAACAAGTACTACTGGCTCTACGGCACCCTCGTCGAGCCGGAGCCCGGCACAGACGTCTACGTGGTCCACCGGGAGCAGGCGATAGCGGTCACACCGCTGACCCTCGACCTAAACCTGCGCGGCGAGGCATGGGAGTCCGCGAGGAGGAAGCTAGAGCCCCTAACGAGGAGCATGGAGCAGAGCCTCCAGGCCCAGAGTTAATGAAGCCCCTCGCCGGCTAGGCCCTACCGCTACGGGGGTGGTGGCCCGGCTGACGCCGCCGCCCCGGCGGCGTGGGTGAGGCCGGGTCCGACCTCGGGGCACCCCCGCCCAGGGAGGTGCCCCCACACTTCCTCGCCCGGTCTCCCCAGCGGGTGGTGGCGTAGCAGCATTGGCGTGGAGGAGGAGGCCAGAGACGCCCTGCGAGATAGTGGTGAAGGAGATACTCGTCTCGAGTGACGCTGGCCCCGAGTGCGCCGAGGCCTGCCCCACGGGCGCCCTCCGCGTGGAGGGTGGCCGCCTCGTCGCCGACCCGGGGCTCTGCGTCGCCTGCATAGCCTGCATGGCTCTCTGCGGCCCCGGGAGGGTAAGGGTTCTCACGGACTGGCGCTGCCCCGGCGGGGAATCGGTGGAGGCTGGTTGAGGAGGGGTATCCGGCTCCTGCTCGCGGACGTTTACTGGCTCACCCCGGGCGGCTCCGTGGAGGGCCCCGGCTACGTCTACATAAGCCGCGGCGTCGTGGAGGCCGTTGAGCCCGGGGAGCCCGGGGAGGAGGAGCAGGAGGCGGAGATGGTCGCCGGGGGCCCCGGGCGCCTCGTGTTGCCCGGCTTCGCCTACGCGGTGCTCGTCCCCGAGGCCTACCCCGCCCGGGGCCTCGCGGCCGGGGAGGGCATCGCCGCCCTGGAGCCCCTCGCCCGGATAGGAGCCGAGGACGCCTACTACGCCACCCTCATGCTGCTCGCCGACGCCGGCCTCAACGCCTACACCAGGCTGGTCCTCGCCGCGGTTGAGCCGGCCGCGGCCGCCAAGGCGGCCACCGACGCGGGCATCGAGGCAACGGTGCTCGTCCCCGTGGACCCAAGCTGCCCCGCCCCCCTGGGGCCGAGGAGCCTCGAGGACGAGAGGAGGCTCGCAGCCGAGCTAGACGCGGACCTCGCAAGGATACCAATGGAGCCGCTCGCCTGCAGCCCCGGCGCAGCCCCCGCGGCCTGGCAGCTAGACCCCGACACCGCGTCACTATCCCCGCCCCACGGCGCAGCCGGCCCAGTAC
>JALUFI010000129.1 GCA_027043685.1 Pyrodictiaceae archaeon | reverse complement strand
ATGCTTGGGCACCGGAGCCCCCTCTACGGCCGCTTCACGGGCGTGATGAGGCTCGAGCCCCTCAGCCCCCTGGCGGCCGGCTGCTTCGCGCCCCGCTGGGGGCCGGGCGACCGGGTCCGCCTCTACGGCGTCCTGGGGGGCGTCCCCGGCTACCTTGAGCATGTCGACGACAGCCACGACCTCTGGTGGAACGTTGAGAGGCTCGTATTGTCGCCCAACGCGAGGTTCCTGGACGAGGCGAAGCACCTGCTCCGGGAGGAGCTACGGGAGGTGGCTAGGTACTTCGCGGTCCTGGAGGCGATAGCGTCGGGGGCGACCGGGTACGGGGAGATAGCCTCGAGGAGCGGCGTGCCGGGCGAGAGCCTCTCCAAGTACCTCCGCGTACTCGAGGACATGGGGCTCGTTGAGAGGGAGTACCCGGTGCTGGGCAGGGCCAGGGCGCGGTACCGGGTACGGGACCCCTTCCTCCGGTTCTGGTTCCGCTACGTCCCCCGGTACCGGGACGCGATAGAGCTCGGCCTCACCGATAGAGTGGTCGAGGCCGTGAGGAGGGACTTCGAGGCCAGCCTGGCCCCCGTGGCCTGGGAGGAGGCGGTGAGGAGCCTCGTGGCCTGGCTCGCCTCCCGGGGCCGGCTCCCCCTCGCCCCGACGCGGATGGGGCGGTGGTGGCACCGGGGCCTCGAGGTCGACCTGGTCGCCCTGGACGAGTCCTCCACGCCGCCCAGGGCGCTGCTCCTTGAGGCGAAGTGGAGCCGCCTGGGCTGCACCGATACCAGGAGGCTGCTGGACAGGCTGCGGGGCGTGGCGGAGCACATCCCGCTGCCCCGGGGCACGAGGCTCTACTACGCGGTGGCGGCCAGGGAGCTGGACTGCAGTGCCCCCGAGCTGCTGAGCGGGGAGTACGTGTTCACGCTCCGCGACATAGAGGAGGCGCAGCGCGGGGTCTGCGGCTAGCGGCCCCTCCTCCCCAGCATCCGGTGCGCCCTCGCAAGCTCGTTGGCCGCGAGCGCTGCGAGGAGGTTCAGCTCCCCGGCCAGCACCGCTGCAGCGACTATCTCGGCGAACTTCCTCGCATTACTGCCCGGCGGGTCGCCGCCCCCCGCGACGCCGAGGAGGCTTAGGGCCTCCCTCTGCGTCGGCAGCCGCGTCCCCCCGCCCACGGTGCCCACCTCGAGGCTCGGCAGGGTCACCGAGACGTAGAGGCTGCCGTCGCCCCGCACCTCGGCCCAGGTGAACCCCATGCTGCTCTCCACCACCTGCGCCACGTCCTGCCCCGTCGCGATGAATATCGCCGCGACTATGTTCGCTATGTGGGCGTTGAAGCCGCCGAGGCTCCCCGCGACCGCACTCCCCATGAGGTTCTTCGCCCTGTTCACGAACTCTATGTCCTCGGGCTCAACGTGGAAGACCTCCCGGACAACCTCCCTGGGCAGCAGCGCCTCAGCGGTCACCGTCTTCCCGCGGCCACAGACAACGTTGACAGCCGAGGGCTTCTTGTCGGTGCAGAGGTTCCCGCTTATCGCCACCAGCCTCGCCTCTCCCGGGAACCCCTCGAGGATGACCCGGGCAGCAGCGTCAGTCGCTATCGTGGCCATGTTCATACCCATCGCGTCGCCGGTGAAGTAGACGAAGCGGAGCCACACAAGGTTCCCCGCCTGGAACGGCTGAACCTCCAGCAGCCTCCCGTGACGCGTAGTGGACTCGGCGGCCCTCCTCACATCATCCATGTGCTCCCTAACCCAGTCTATGAGGCGGCGGGCCTCCTCGAGGCTAGGCGTCCAGAACACCGGCGCCCTGGCCATCCCGTCACGCAGCACCCGGGCCCTAGCACCACCAGCCATGGTGACAGCCTTGGCGCCGCGGTTAACGCTCGCCACGAGCGCCCCCTCGGTGGTCGCGAGGGGGACGTAGAAGTCGCCCCGGGCATACTCGCCGACAACCCGGAGCGGGCCGGCGACGCCCACGGGCACCTGGACAGCGCCGATAGGGTTCTCAATGTTGCGGCCAACCAGCTCCTCGAAGTCGAGGATAGTGCTGCCTATGCTCGAGAGGCTCACGCCCAGCATCCTCTCCAGCGCCAGCCTCCGCGCCAGCGCCGCCGCGTTAGCGTTACCGAGCACCCTGTCAGCCTCATGCATCCGCATCCTACCCTCAACGAGGGCGCGTACAACCTCCTCGAGCCTCGACTCGTCAAACCCCTGACCATCACCATCCGCCAAGACACGAGGCACCTCCCTTTTCATGACCCCGAGCCGGGGGAGAAGCCGCCAGGCGAGTGGAGGGGCGACCCGGAGAAACACCCCTTGGGGCCGCTAGCCGGCGGCCTGCTCCTCGAGCTCCTCCTCGGCCTGCAGCGGGCTCTCGACCTCGCGGCGCCCTGTGTGGAGCCAGCAGGCAGCCACGTGGGCGTTGCCGAAGTCGAAGTAGGGTGGCTGCTTCTTCCTACAGATGTCCATGACGCGTGGGCAGCGGGGGGCGAAGCGGCAGCCCGGCGGCGGGGCGCGTAGGTCGGGCGGCTGCCCGGGGATGTAGGTCAGCTTCTCCTTGGGGCCCCTGAGCCTTGGGATCGCGCGGAGCAGTGCCTGGGTGTAGGGGTGCTGGGGGCTGCGGTACACGTCGTCTATGTAGCCGTACTCGACTATCTGGCCGGCGTACATTATCGCGACCTTGTCTGCCAGCTCCGCTATCACGCTTAGGTCGTGGCTTATGAGTATGAAGGAGATGCCGAGCTCCTGCTTGAGCTTCTTGAGCAGGTTGAGTATCTGTGCCTGGACGATCGTGTCGAGAGCAGTCGTGGGCTCGTCAGCTATCACTATCGGGGGGTCCATGGCGAGCGCCATTGCTATTACTACGCGCTGCTTCTGGCCGCCGCTCAGCTCGTGCGGGTACCTCTCCGCTATGGTCTCGTCGAGGCCGACCATCCTTAGCATCTCTAGTGCGCGCTTGTAGGCCTGCTGCTTGGTCATCCCGCGGTGCACTATGAGGGGCTCCGCTATCTGCTCCCATATCTTGTACACCGGGTTCAGCGCGTTCATAGCGCCCTGGAAAACCATGCTTATCTTCTGCCAGCGTATCCTCGACCTAATCTCGTCCTCTGGGAGGTGGACAATGTCCTCGCCGTCGACGACTATCTCGCCCTTCACTATCTTGCCCGGCGGGGGGACCAGGCGGAGGAGGGCCCAGGCGAGCGTGGACTTACCGCAGCCGCTCTCCCCCGCCAGGCCCAGAGCCTCGCCGGGCTTGAGGCTGAAGCTAACATTCTCCACGGCCCTGACTATGCCGCGGAGCGTGTAGTAGTAGACGTAGAGGTTCTTCACCTCAAGTATGGGTGGCACAGCGCCCCTGCCCCCAGCTCTCAGCGCTACCCGGGGCGCCCCGGGGGGTGAAGAGGGCCCCGTACACCCCGGGGTCGGCCCCAGCCTCTCCCAGGCGGAGCCGCTGCACGTGGGCGCGGCGGGTTAATAGGCTAAGGAGCCTGCATGGCGCCCGGCCCGGAGCCCCGCCATGGAGTCCTCCCCGGTCTGTGTCTTCGAGTGGCGGTACGGCAGCCAGGAGATGAGGAGGCTCCTCTCCAGGGACAGCCTCGTCGAGGCGATGAAGAGGGTTGAGGTGGCGCTCGCCGAGGCCCTGGAGGAGGCCGGGATAGCCCCGAGGGGCGTCGCGGAGGCGGTGAGGAGGGCCGCGGAGACGGTCACCGCCGAGGAGGTGTACCGCCTAGAGGCGGAGAAGACGGGGCACGACATCGCCGCCCTGGTGGAGCTGCTCGCGGAGAGGGCTGGAGGTGAGGCGGCCCGCTGGATACACTACGG